>VAXG01000036.1 GCA_005883355.1 Actinomycetota bacterium
ACCTTGATGCCTTCCTGCTCCGCCCTGAGCTTGAACGCTTCGGCGACACCCTTCCCGAAGGTCTGGTTGTCGTGGAGAATGTAGACGTCCTTGATGGGCGCGAACTTCTTGCCCTGGGCCAGCTTGAAGGCCTTGCTCAGGAGCAGATCCACGGCCGCCGGCCCCTGGTAGTCGTCACTCGCCGCCACGCGAACGTAGTTGCGTTTGCCAGTCGGGTAGTAGACACCCGGCTCGCCGGGGGCGGTCCACGGGGCCGTGTGGGTCAGCCCGACACCGGTGTTCGCGACGCTGAGCATTCCGAGCGGTCCGCCGGGCGCCCGGTTGGCGAGTGGGATGATCAGCTTGGCGCAGCCTGAGTTGAACGTCCCGAGTACGCCGAGCAACGAAGTATTCGCGGCATATGCCCTACCGTTCGACGTGCATTTGGCTGCATCCCACGCGGCTGCTTGCGCCGTCGAGTCGTCGCAGGCCTGGTAGCCGATCCTGTACTTGCCCACCTTGAAGTGGTACTGCTTGTCGAGAACGTACTGAATCGCTTTCCCCTGGGCGTACTGAATCGCTTTCCCCTGGGCAATTTGCTGCGCGCGGCCCGCACCCTGCAGCGGCAGGTCCGAAGCGATCAGGTACTGCGCCTTGCCTGGGCCCTTGTAGAAAACGGGCCCGCAGGCCGACGAAGGCAGCGGCGTCGCCGATCGACCGGATGATTTGAACACGCCGCCGGTGCCCGCGGCCACGATCGAGAGCACGGCCACGGCGGCGATGAGCAACGTAACTCCTGACAGCCGTTTCCTCACGCCTCCTCCTTCACGATTAGTCTCGAAGCGGCAAGTATCAACCCACTCAGGGTGTGCTGCAAGTAACAACCACGAAGCCCCTCACGAAGCCCGGCTACCCGCGCCCAGGCCGCCATAGCCAGGGGCGGTCGGACGCGGCGTGATCGGTCGCGGCCGCGAGCTCGTTGATGTGCTCGACGGGCGGACGGGGCTTCTTAGAAAAGGGGTCTTCGAGCCGCCGGTCGTCACAACTCGACGAGCGGGAACGAGCGGTGGCGACGCGGCGGGACGATGAAGTTCTGCCGGTGGGATGTGCTCAGAACGGCGTTGAAGCCCTGTTTGCGATCGCGGGACCCGAACGGCAGGCGGGTCCCGTCGGGCAACACGCCGTCCATCGCGAGGCGATTGCGGCGGAAGTCGTCGCTTGTCGGATTGAAGACGACGAAGTGGAGACCGGCAGCAGGCGGATCCTGCATCCCGTCCCGCTCCGGGCTTGCGCTCCACGCGAACGGATTGTCGAGCGTATTGAAGTCGGCGCGTTGGGGCACCGCGGTCCCACGCCTGTACACGGTTCCGTCGTCGGCGACGACATCACGCACGAGCCGAGACGTCGATTGGATCGAACTGCTGTGACCGATCCGGCCGTCGCGATGGAAGCCCCGACGCACAGATGCTGCCGATGCAGCCTCAGTAGCTCCTTGCGAGACCGTCACAACCCCTGGCTTCGCCTCTAGACCAGGCTTGAACGCGGTATCGACGCGCTCCTGGAAATCGAAGGTTTGATACCAGGAGGCGAGGTCCTCGAAGACGTGCGAGAGATGCATGTGCGTCCCGTTGCGGAAATAGCCAGCCGGACCGAGATCCACGTAGCCGAGCGTCTCGAAGTTCGCGATCCTGCGCGGTCCGAGCGCAGCCTGCTGAGTCGACGTGAAACCGAGGAACAACTGAGCGTCATCGGGAATCAAGTCCGCGCCGTCGACCCCGGCGGCCTGTGCCATTCGCTTCGCCAGGCTCGGTCCAGCGCGAAAGTCGCTCCCAACGAAGCCCCGCCGAATGCTCGTCGCGTGCAGGATGCGCGAGCCGCGGAACAGCCTGCGCTCGCCATCTTCGATGTGCGCGCGAACGTCGCTGCGCAGCAGCACGGCGACGTCGTTGGCCTCGAGGATCGTGTCCGGCGGATCGCTAGGGAAGCGGATCGCTTCGGCGAGCGCTCGGGCGGTGCGGCGCTTCGTCCTAGAAGCGCGCAGGTCGACCGGAAGGTGAAGGTCTGCCTGTCTCGGCACGTAGCGACGAAAATAGGGGAGGCCCCAGGCGACGGTCACGCCCAGTCCCGCCGGCGTTGGCGCATAGCGTCGTTCGAGGTCGACGAGGGTTTCCTCGAGCTCCTGCTGCGCTCCCCTGAGATCGTCCGTCGCCACGCGCGCCGTGATGACGGCGTGATGCAGAGGCGGCACGACGACGGCGACGCCGTTGTCACGCATCACGGCAAGGCCGTCGAGCAGATGCTGCTCGGGGTGGAGCCGGCCGTGACCCCGCGGGGCCGGGGACGAGGTGAGCCGGTCGACCAGCTCGTACATGCCAACTGCACCGAGGCCGCTCGTCGCTGCTCCGACGAGTACCTGCCTGCGAGTGAGGCGCACTACGACTTCGCGGGGACGAGGACGAGGTTGGTGAGAATCCGATTCAGGTTGCCAACCACACGCGCATACGTGTAGGGAGGAGTGACGTGTTCGCTGATGGCATAGAGCGAGCCAGCGCGACGCCACGCATAGAGCACGTGCCATTGGTCGGCGCCCTGGTTGGCCGTATAGATGCGCGCGGCGATGTCATCCCCACGTACGGTGCCCTTCGGATCCGAGAAGCACGGAACCGGCTTATCGGTGTCGAGGTCGCTGCAGGTCGGAATCCGAGTCCGGCCCGGATATCCCCGAAGGTTCACGTGAACCTCGCCGCTGCCCGGCTCACGCCAGATGAAACTGACCAGGTAGCTCCGGTCGCGGCTGACGGACTCGCCGTTGGCGTACCTCCCGCCGATCTGCGCGTCCAACGGGACCGGCATCCACGTCGGGCAATAGACGGGCGCCTGAATGCGGTTCGCGAGCGCCTGCCAACCGCCTCGCCACGCAGCGGGGCATGAGCGTGCCGCCGCCTCCGCAGCGGCGTTTCCGGCGTTCGTCGAACCGCATCCGGTAACGAGCACGAACAGAAGCAGAAGGACGACGGGCGTCACGGCGCCATTTAGGGCTCTGTGCCTCTCAACCATCAGTGCCGAAGGTGGGACTCGAACCCACACGAGGTTTCCCTCACCGGATTTTGAGTCCGGCGCGTCTGCCAGTTCCGCCACTTCGGCGCGTCGACATCGTAGCCCTGGAGCCGAGTTCTTTACGATCGGCGCATGAAGGTTGGAATCCTCACCGGGGGCGGAGACTGCCCCGGGCTGAACGCGGTCATCCGCGCGGCCGGACGGCGGGTGATGACGCGGGAGGGCGAGGTCGTCGGCGTCCTCGAGGGGTGGAAGGGACTGGTCGAAGGTCTGTTCACGCCGCTTGGCCCACGTGAGATCTCCGGTTTGCTGCCGCGCGGAGGGACGATTCTGCGCACGACGCGGACGAATCCCTTCAAAGTGGACGGCGGCGTCGAGAAAGTGCTCGCGAACTTTGAGCGCGAAGGCTTCGACTCGCTCGTCGCAATCGGTGGCGAGGACACGCTCGGCGTAGCCGCCCGCCTGTACGAGGAGCACGGTTTCCCTGTGGTCGGGGTGCCGAAGACGATCGACAACGACCTTTCGGCGACCGACTACACATTCGGGTTCGACACGGCGGTCTCGGTCGCGACCGAGGCGATCGACCGGCTGCACACGACCGCCGAGTCGCACAACCGTGTGATGGTCGTCGAGGTGATGGGCCGCCACACCGGCTGGATCGCCGTGGTGGCGGGAATTGCCGGCGGCGCAGACATGATCCTGATTCCCGAGCAGCCCGTGTCGATCGAGGACGCCTGCAAGGAGCTCCGCCATCGGCACGAGCGCGGCAAGGACTTTTCGATCGTCGTCGTCTCGGAGGGGTACGAGCTGGAGGGGATGAGCGAGGCGAAGGACGTCGACCAGTTCGGCCATATTCGTCTCTCGGAGCGAGGCGTCGGCACGGCTCTCGCGCACGAGATCGAAGCGCGGACCGGTTACGAGACGCGGGTAACGGTGCTCGGCCACGTGCAGCGCGGAGGCTCCCCCACCCCGCGCGACCGCGTACTCGCAACGCGCTACGGCCTGAAGGCCGCCGATCTGGTCGCGGAGAAGAGGTTCGGTCGGATGGCCGCCTTGCACGGCGACGAAATCGTCGACGTCCCGCTGGCCGAGGCGACCGTCGAGATCAAGACAGTGCCCGCCGGGTGGTGGGCGGTTGCGCAGGCGTTCTTCGGGTAGCGGGTCGACATCGCCGAAGCTCTTCGGCGGACAGAACATGACGGCGACCCTGCGGCGCGTGCTCGTACGCGCGCCTGCGTCCGCGGGCTTCGCCACGTGGCGCGAGTACGGTTGGCGTTCAGAGCCCGACGTCGTCGAGCTCGCAGACGAACACGAGGCCTTCTGCAACGCGATCGGCGCGGGCGGGGCAGAGGTGGTCGTCGCCGAAACCGCTCTGCCGACGGATCCGGACGCGATCTATGTCTTCGACCCCGCGATCGTGTCCGACCGAGGCGCAATCGTTCTGCGGCCGGGAAAGGAGGGGCGACTGGCAGAGACCGAGGCCATCGCGGCCGACCTCGAGCGTGCCGGCGTGCCGGTCGCCGTGCGGCTCGAAGCTCCCGCGTCCGCTGACGGCGGCGACACCATCTGGCTCGACGAGAGCACGCTACTCATCGGTCGGGGCTACCGCACGAACGACGACGGCATCCATGCGTTGCGGAAAGCATTGCCGGGCGTGACCGTGCTCCCCGTCGATCTGCCGCATCTGCACGGCTCCGAGATCGTGCTGCATCTTCTTTCGCTCCTCAGTCCACTCGACGACGATCTGGTCGTCGCGTACCTGCCGTTGCTGCCCGTACGGCTGGTGCAACTGCTGAAGGAGCTCGACATTCGCATCGTCGAGGTACCCGACGAGGAGTTCGAGACGATGGGCCCGAACGTGCTCGCGCTCGCCCCTCGCGTCGCTCTCGCTCTCGAAGGGAACGTGGAGACGAGAAAGCGGCTCGAGCGCGCCGGCGTCGACGTGAGTGTCTACCGCGGCGACGAGATCTCGCGGAAGGGCGACGGCGGGCCGACTTGTCTCACGCGTCCCCTCCTACGCGCGTAGGCGATAGACCGCGACCCAGGGACCGGCGAGACCGGCGCCGGGCGTGAGGTAGAACACCCGCCGCGCCTGTGCGCGCAGGTCGTCGTAGAACGACGCCTCCCGCGGATAGCGATCGCGCGCAGCGAGGACGCGATCGGTAATCGCTCCCGTAACGACGACGTCCGCGATGCCAAGTCGGCGAAGACGCGCAACATCGCGGTTCGGATCGAAGCCGCGCCCTGGGCCTGGCAGAAGCAAGGGCAGCACGGACAGCCGCTCGAAGCTCGGTGTCGAGGGATCCGCTGCGATCCGCGTCCCCGCCGCGATGTGCTGTTCGACCCACCGGTGCGCGACGATGCGGGTATCGGTCCGGGTGAGCACTTTCGCGTCGCGAATCGACCACGTCAGGGGAACGACGAGCAAGAGGAGCGTCACCGGCGCGAGCGAGCGCATGCGTCCAGCCAGTGCGCCGAGGGCCGGGACGAGCGGAAGCACGTAGCGATCGAAGTGCGCACTCAGCGTCAGCAGGTCCGCGAAGTAGACGACGACGAACGACGCCAGGATGAGATCCGTCCGAGTGCGGCGGGCGAGAGCGATCGCCAGCCCCACCCCGCACACGATCAGCGCCGGCCCGAGCCCTTCCCAGAGCCGCCCGACGAATGCGATCGGGGCGATGTGGTCGTGCTCGAACCCGAGCCACCCGTCCCGGGCGAGTCGCTGCACGCGAAACGCCTCGTGCCGTGCTTGGTGTGCGTGCACGACGATGAACGGGCTCGACGCGAGAAACGCTGCAACGGCGAGGATGCCGGACATCGCAAGGCGACGCCACTGCTTCCAACCCGCGACGACCAGAGGGACGAAGAGGAAGACGCCCGGATACTTGAAGCCCATGGCGAGGCCGATTGCGACGCCGGCGAGCTCGAGCCGGCCCGACACGAGTAATGCGAGCGAGACCCCGACACCGAGCGTCAGCGGGACGTCTGTGACCGCGGCATGCGAATACGCGACGTGGACAGTGCATACGCCGACCGCTGCCGCCGCAACCAGGCCCGACGAAGTGGTTCCAAATGCGCGGCGGCCGAGCCACCAGGCGGCGGCGATCGAGGCGGTCGCCAGCACGACGCCCACGATGCGCGCGGTCAGATACGACGGCTCGCTCTGCCACGCCTGGAAAGGAGCGTTGACGTACATCAGCAGCGTCGGGTAGTCGAACCAGTGCGGGTCGCCCCCGCCGCCGTGCACGAGCTTCCAGGCGCGCGGCACAATCGACTGCTCGTCGGGATTGAGGAGGTTCCCGAACGGCAGGCCGTACTGGATGCCGACGAGCCGGAGCGTGGCCGCGCCGGCGAGGATTGCGGCAAGCGCGGTCCCAGGACCGCCCCACCGCGTGCCCGCCCAGCGGTCGATCGCTTCGGCGGGGCTAGATCTGGGGTGGAACGTCGCCGACGAGCTCGGCGATGTTTTGCGTTCCGACGATGACCGCATCGACTCCCGCCCGCTCGAGCTCGTCAACTTGTTCCCGGCTCGACGCTCCCACGTCCGCGACGGCGAGCTTTCCGGCCGGGACGTCAGGCAGTAGCTCGAGCGCCTGGCTCAACGCGTCACCGTCTACGTCGCCCCGCGCAGAGAGCAGGAAGATCTCGGGATCGAGTCGCTCGAGCGCAAGCTCGAGCTGCTCCTCGCTCCGCACCTCGACGACGCAGTCGAGCCCGAGCCCCACGGCCTCGGCGTGCTGACGCACGAGCCAGTCTTCGTCCTCACCCGCATCTTCAACGGCAACGAGCCATGCATGGGCGCCTGCGAGGGCCGCCTCCGTCGGCGATCCGGGCGCTCGCCAGAGGATCGGCAACTCGGTCACGGCGCGCAGGTCACCGACGTCTCCACGTACGGTAAGCGCCTCGGCACCCTGAGCACTGGCGGCGCGTGCCGCTTCGGCATCGCCGACGTCGGCGATCACCGAGATCCCGTCACCTTCCGAGATAGCCTGGCTGAAGCGGCGTTCCCTCACGGCGGGAAGTATCTACTGGCCGACCGGGTGCCAGACGGTCTTGAGCTCGAGGAACGATGCGATCTCCCACGGGCTCTGGGAGTCTGGCTCTCCTCGCACGACCCGCTTCACGTTGTCGGCTGCAGCGCGCTCGAGCTCTGTCGAGACGCCGTTTGCACCCGTGATGTCGATGGCGTTGACGTCCATGTGGGAGGCAAGCCAAGGCGCCAGCTCGTCGCGATGACCGGTGAGGAGATTGACGACCCCGCCTGGGACATCGGACGTGGCGAGCGCCTCGGCGAGCTCGATCGCGGCGAGCGGATGCGTCTCGGACGCGACGGCAACGACGGCGTTTCCTCCGGTGAGGGCCGGGACGATTCGAGAGACAAGACTGAGGAGCGGCGGCTCGTCGGGGGCGAGAATCGCGACGACACCCGTCGGCTCGGGGACGGTGAAGTTGAAGTATGGGCCCGCAACGGGATTCGACGAGCCGAGCACCTGGGCCAGCTTGTCCGCCCAGCCCGCGTACCAGACGATCCGATCGACGGTCCGCTCGACCTCGTCGCTCCCGGTGCTGAGCTCCGCGAACTCGGAGCTGCGCGCCTCGATCATCTCGGCGAGGCGATAGAGAATCTGGCCGCGGTTGTAGGCGGTCATGCCGGCCCACTTGGGCAGCGCGGCTCGACCAGCGCGCACGGAGTCGCGGACGTCCTTTCGAGAGGCGCGCGCGACGTTCTGCCCCTCGGCTTCGTAGGTGCGGCCGGACTCCGAGCGCGGGAACGCGCCGCCGATGAAGAGCTTGTACGTCTTCCTGACGGGCAGGCGCTCAGTCATGTGAAGGCTCGTTGTCGAACCGCAGATACGGCTCCAATCCGTGGCGCCCCCCCTCCCGGCCGAAGCCGGATTCCTTGTAGCCGCCGAACGGCGACGACGGATCGAACCGGTTGAACGTGTTCGCCCAGACGACACCGGCGCGCAAGCGCTCGGCCATCCAAAGGATGCGCGAGCCCTTCTCGGTCCAGACACCCGCGCTGAGGCCGTAAGGCGTGTTGTTCGCCTTTTCGACCGCCTCCTCGGGCGTGCGGAAGGTGAGAACCGACAACACGGGCCCGAAGATCTCCTCCTGCGCGATGCGATAGCTCTGCGCGACGTTGGTGAAGACCGTCGGCACGAACCAGTAGCCCTTCTCCGGTAGCCGGCACGGCGGCTGGTAGATCTCGGCGCCCTCCTGCTCGCCGGATTCGACCAGCTCGCGAATCTTTTCGAGCTGTTGCTCGGAGTTGATCGCTCCGACGTCGGTGTTCTTGTCCAGCGGATCGCCCACGCGAAGGGTCGTGAGACGGCGCTTGAGCTTCTCGACGACAGGCTCGTAGATCGATTCCTGCACGAGGAGGCGCGAGCCGGCGCAGCAGACGTGCCCCTGGTTGAAATAGATGCCGTTGACGATGCCCTCGACCGCCTGGTCGAGCGCGGCGTCGTCGAAGATGATGTTCGCGGCTTTGCCGCCGAGCTCGAGCGTGAGCTTCTTCCCGGTTCCCGCCAGTTCGCGCTGGATCGCCTTGCCGACGTCGGTGGAGCCGGTGAAGGCGATCTTGTCGACGTCTTCCGACTTCACGAGCGCAGCGCCCGTCCTTCCGTCGCCCGTGACGATGTTCACGACTCCCGGCGGAAGCTCGGCCTGACGCAAGACGTCGGCGAAGAGAAGGGCTGACAGCGGCGTCGTTTCCGCCGGCTTGAGGACGACGGTGTTGCCGGCCGCCAGCGCCGGCGCGATCTTCCAGGAAAGCATCAGCAGCGGGAAGTTCCACGGGATGATCTGACCGGCCACGCCCACCGGTCGCGGCCGGCGGTTCGGGAACGCGTACTCGAGCTTGTCCGCCCAGCCTGCGTAGTAGAAGAAGTGCGCCGCGGCCAGCGGGAGGTCGACGTCTCGCGACTCCTTGATCGGTTTGCCGCCGTTGAGCGACTCGAGCACCGCAAACTCTCGCGAACGTTCTTGCAGGATGCGCGCGATGCGGAACAGGTACTTCGCGCGCTCTGCAGCCGAAATGCCGGACCACCCGTTCTCGAAGGCGTCACGCGCCGCAGCGACTGCCGCCTCCACTTCCTCGGGAGTCGCCTGGCCGACCTCGGCAAGAGGTTCCTCGGTCGCCGGAGAGATCGTCGTGTAGGTCTCGCTCGGCTCGAGCCACTTGCCGCCCACGTAGTGCCCGTAGCGTTCGTCGAGGCTGACGACATCCCGAGACTCAGGCGCGGGCGCATACGCCCACTCCTTCGGAACCGGGGTGCGATCGTGCTTTCGCTCGAGGTCAGTCAACGGTGAAGTAGTCCGGGCTTTGGTAGGCGCCGGTCTTTTCCTTCCGGAGCTGCATCAGGACGTCGTTGAGGAGCGACGATGCGCCCAGACGGTAGAGGTCGGGAGTCAGCCACTCGACCCCGAGTGTCTCGTGCAGCTGGACGAGATACTGGACCGCTTGCTTGGCTTGGCGGATGCCACCCGCGGGCTTCATCCCGATCATCCGTCCGGTCTCTTCGTACACGTCGCGGATCGCTTCGAGCATGCAGAGGGTCACCGGAAGCGTGGCCGCGCCCGGCAGCTTGCCCGTCGACGTCTTGATGAAGTCCGCGCCGGCAGCCATCGCGAGGAGCGAGGCTCGCCTGACGTTGTCGTAGGTCCCCAGCTCGGCCACCTCGAGGATGACCTTCAGGTGCGCGTCGCCCGAAGCCTCTTTCACCTGGACGATCTCGTCGTAGACCTTCGCGTAACGGCCGGAGAGGAACGCGCCACGGTCGATCACCATGTCGACTTCGTCGGCACCGTGTTCAACGACCCAGCGCACCTCCTCGAGCTTCGTCTCGATCGGCGACTGACCCGAGGGAAACGCGGTCGCAACCGATGCGACCTTGACGCTCGTCCCCTCCACCCGGGCGACCGCGGACGGAACCAGATTCGGATAGACGCAGATGGCGGCCACCGACGGGATCCCGGCATCGCTCGGATCGGGCCGGATCGCCTTGGACGCCAACGCGGCCACCTTTCCAGGGGTGTCCTGGCCCTCGAGGGTCGTGAGATCCATCATTCGCACCGCAAGCTCGAGCGCAAAGACCTTGGCCTCGCGCTTGATCGATCGCTTCGCGAGCGAGGCAGCCCGCTCTTCGAGCGCGACCGCGTCGACCGATCCGACGCGAGGCAGCCGAGGCTCGAGCGGAAGCTCAAAACCGCGTGGGAGAACGGGCGCCTGCGCCATGCGCTGAGTGTAGCTCCCTCGATCCGAGCGAAAGCTTCGCTTTCGCTCGGGGTTGGGTACGGCGCTTCGCGCGTAACGTGCGCGGGCGGAGCCCGCGCACTCTTGCCGCGTCTGCGGTTGGCGGTTGATGTCAACCGTGTGGGCACGGGCGCGAAAGCGTCCGCGCCCACATCAGTACGCCTGCGGCTAAGCCCGGCTTCGCCTGGTCTTAGCCTCCGGCCTTTGAGTCGGACGCCGCACGAGGGGATCTAAGGCTCTCAACCCGCCGCAATCCCACGGGCCGGAGGTTAGAGCAGGCGCAGCCGCGCTAACCGCAGGCCGAACTTAAGGGGGTGGCGACGCTTTAGCGCCGCCACCCCCGCGGTTGAGATCAATCGCCAGCGTCAACCCAAACTGGAGTGCGCGGGCTCCGCCCGCGCACGTTTTCCCGCGAAGCGGCGTCACCAAAGCCGGAGCGAAAGCGCAGCTTTCGCGTAGGAGTCAAAGGCCGAGGCGTTCCAGCGTCGCCTCGTCTCGGCGCCAGCGTGGCTTCACCTTCACACGCAATTCCAGATACACCGGATGCCCGACGAGCGCCTCGATCTCGGGCCGGGCCCGCCGGCCGATCTCCCGCACAACCGAGCCCCCTTTGCCGACGACGATCTGCTTCTGTGACTCGGTCTCGACGAGGACGTCGGCCTCGATCACCCGCTCGCCGAGCTCCTGCACCTCGACCGTGATCGCGTGGGGAATCTCGTCCTTCGTCAGGCGCAGCGCCTGCTCGCGCACGAGCTCGGCAATCTGCACCTCGACCGGGAGGTCTGTGCGCTGCTTCTGCGGGAAGTACAACGGCCCTTCAGGAAGCAGCGCGACGAGCTCCTGGCGGAGCTCCTCGATGCCGTCGCCCGTCTTCGCGCTGACCGGATGGAGCGAATGGAAGTCGCCGAGCCTCGAGGCCGCTTCCATCTGCGTCGCGATGTGACCGCCTTTCAGCCGGTCGATCTTGTTCACGACGATGATCACCGGAACGCCGAGGTCGAACACGCGCCGCGCGACGAAGCGGTCTCCCGCACCGATCCGCTCGCGTGCAGAGAGCACGAGCAGGACCGCTTCGACGTCTTCGAACGACCTGTCCACCGTGCGCTGCATGTGCTCGGTGAGCGCGTCGAGCGGCCGCTGGAAACCCGGAAGGTCGGCGAGGACGAGCTGATAGTCGTCACCGTTCGCGATACCGAAGATCCTTCGCCGCGTCGTCTGAGGCTTGTCGGAGACGATCGCAACCTTTCCGCCGGCGAGTGCGTTCACGAGTGTCGACTTGCCGACGTTCGGCCGTCCCGCGACGGCGACGAAGCCCGATCTCAAGCGGGGAGATCCCAGGTATCCGGCAACAGCTCCGCTGCCGAATATGTGGCGAGCTCACCGGTCGCGCTCAGGAACGTGACCTCGTCGACCCGAAACTCGTAGAGCCACTGCCGGCAGCCGCCGCAGGGGGAGGCCGTTATTCCGATCGCCTCGATGTCTCCGGGCTTGTAGCCCTCGCTGACCGCTTTGGCGAGCGCGCTCTTCTCCGCGCAGACGCCCAGTGGATACGCGGCGTTCTCGACGTTTACGCCCTCGAAAACCTTGCCGTCTCGAGTGCGAACTGCAGCGCCGACGAAGTAATTCGAGTAGGGCGCGTATGCTCGTTGCGAGATCGCCACCGCACGTTCGTAGAGATCTCTGCTCACAGCAGCTGGAAGACGGAAAGGGTCACGAGCGCACCGAGCGCACCGCCGTATGCAACCTCGAGGGCGGAGTGAACACCGGATTCCACGCGGGTCTGCGCCACGAGGAGTGCCATGAGGAAGGTCAGGGCACTGACGACGAAGCGGTGCGAGTCGCCGACGATATAGGTGGCGGCTGTCCAGCCCGCGAAAGCCACGGCGGCGTGTCCTGATGGGAGGCCTCCGCGGAGCGGCGTCCCGCGACCCGTCCAGGCCTTCGTGGCGATCACGATGATCACCGTCAGGACGAGAGCGACCACCGTGATCTCTGCGGGAGCATTGCGAAGCTTGTCCAGCACGCGCGCGGTCTTGTCCGCGGCCTTGCCGGCGAACACGAGGTAGCCGACGGCGACCGCGTTCACAGATGCGATCAGCACCGCGCCGGCCGCGATGTCCTTCGCGAGCTTCGCCATGGGGTCGAAGGACGTCGTGGCAGCGTCGATCGCCCCTTCGATGGCGGTATTGATCATCTCGGCGACCAGGACGAACGCGATCGACATCAGCAAGACGATCAGCTCGATCTTCGATACGCCAACAGCGACTGCTGCGACGATCACCACGACGGCTGCTGCAAAGTGGAGCCGCAGGTTGCGTTGTGTCCGCAGCACGTGCACGACGCCCTCGATGGCGTAGTTGAAGCTTTCGATCACGGAGGGACGCGGCCTCATGAGTGTGCCCGTTCCCGGGCTTCCATCTCCGACCCGTGGTCGTAGCCGACGAGATGCAAGAGCGCGTGTACGAGCGGAGCGCGCCACGCTTCGCCGACCACCTCTGGGCAGAGGACGACATCGCCGAGCTGACGAGGCATTCCCGCAGGCAGGGCCTCGCGCCCGTCGATCGGGAAGGCGAGCGCATCGGTCTCCTCGTCGATGCCGAGGTGGTTGCGCTTGAGGTCGCGGATCTCGTCCGGGCCGACGAACTGAAGGCCGAGCTCGCCATCTCCGATCCCCTCCGCCTGCAAGACCTGGCGGATCAGGTCCGCCGCGGCCTCGAAGTCGAGGTCCCTGCCGGAACGGTTTGCCACCTCGATCTCCACCATCGCTACTTCTGCCGTGCCGTTCCGGTCTCCTCCGCGTGCAGCTTGTAGGCCTCGACGATCCGCTGGACGAGCTTGTGCCGCACGACGTCCTCGTGGCCGAAGCGGATGAAAGCGATGCCGTCGATCGAGCTGAGGATGTCCTGTACCTGGATGAGCCCCGATGCTTGCTCACGAGGGAGGTCGACCTGCGTCACGTCACCGGTGACGACCACCTTCGAACCGAACCCCAGTCGGGTGAGGAACATCTGCATTTGCTCCGGGCTCGTATTTTGCGCCTCGTCGAGGATGATGAAGGAGTCGTTCAGCGTCCGGCCGCGCATGAAGGCGAGTGGCGCAACCTCGATCGTTCCACGCTCCATGTATGTGTTCAGCCGATCCGCATCGAGCATGTCGTAGAGCGCGTCGAAGAGCGGTCGCAGATAGGGATCGACCTTCGCGAGCATGTCGCCCGGGAGAAAGCCGAGCCGCTCACCCGCCTCGACGGCGGGGCGCGTCAGGATCACGCGCGCAACCTGGCGGTCCTGCAGCGCGGCGACCGCGAGCGCCATCGCCAGGTAGGTCTTGCCGGTCCCGGCCGGGCCGATCCCGAACGTCACGGTGCAGTTACGGATCGCATCGACGTACTGCTTCTGCGTCACGGTCTTCGGCGTGATCTGCTTGCCGCGGTGGCGCCAGACCACGTCGCCGAAGACGTCCTGAACGTTTTCGGCCTGGTCGATGGCATTGAGGACGGCGTCGACTGTCGCCGGCCCGATCTCCTGCCCGGTCTCGACCAGCTCGACCAGCTCGTCGACGACGGCGCGCGCCTCCGCGACGTGAATGTCGTCGCCTGAGATGGTGAGCCGGTTCCCGCGGAGGAGAATGGTGATCTCGAGACGGTCGCGGAGAGCGTCGAGAACGCCGTCGCCGATCGTCGCGAGCTCGGCGGCGACGTCGTTGGAGACGTCGAGGGTCTGTTTCACTTCTTGCACGCGCTCAGTGTAGGCGCGACCCTCGGGCGTATTACCTCTAGGCGAGTTTTTCCTTGACGAGCTGGCTGACGACGGAACCGTCGGTCCGGCCGGACACCTGTGGCATGACATCGGCCATCACGCGGCCGAAGTCACGCATGCTCGTCGCCCCGTTCTCCGCGATCGCGTCGTCGACGATCTCCTCGAGCTCGGCCTCGGATAGTGGCTCCGGCATGAACTCCTGCAGCACCGAGAGCTCCTGCTCCTCGGCCGCCGCCTGCTCCTCCCGGCCGCCGGTGCGGAAGGCCTCGGCCGCCTCGATGCGGCGCTTGCGCTCGCGCTGGAGCACCTGGAGCTCTTCGTCGTCCGACAGCGGGCGCTGCAGCTCCTTCTCCGCCGACCGGAGGCTCGCGAGGATGAGCCTGAGGGCGTCGCGGCGGTCGGCATCGCGCGCGAGCGTCGCCTGCTTGACCTCGTCCTCCATACGTGCGATGAGACTCAATTCGGAAGTCCCCGGAGGCGCCCGCCGAGAATGTGCCAGTGGAGGTGGAAGACCGTCTGGCCCGCGGCTTCGCCGACGTTCACGACGACGCGATAGTCGTCGAGGCCGGCCTCGCGCGCGGTCTCGGCGATGAAGTCCAGCATCCGCTTCGCCTCGTCGGGCGGGAACTCGCCGATCTCGCGGAAGCTCGGGACGTGGCGTACGGGCAGGACGAGCAGATGCGTGTCGGCCTTCGGATTGATGTCGCGGATCGCGACGAAGCCGTCCGCCTTCGCAACGTGATCGCCCTCCTGCACGAGCTTGCAGAAAAGGCAGTCCTCAGGCAGCGAGGATCCCCTCCTCAGTGACGCTCGCGCCGCGGACGCGGACGAACTCGCCGACCGTCCCTTCGACGAGCCACGGCGAGTAGTCGTCCCCGTAGCCGCGGCCGGGCCGATCAACGAGGACGACGTCATCTGCGCCGATCTTCTCACGCCAGCGGGCGAGACAGGCCGCTTCGGACGCTGCGCGCAGCCGGGCGCCGCGGTCCTTCTTGACCGCCGGCGGGACGGCGTCGTCGCCCGCAGTGACCGTTCCGGGTCGCGGCGAGTACGGAAAGACGTGGATCTTGGTGATGCCGGCGGCCTCGACGACCGAGAGCGTGTTCCGGAACGCGCGCTCCGTCTCGGTCGGGAAGCCGACGATCGCATCGGTCGTGAGGTTGAAGTCGGCGAGCGGCTCGAGGCGGCGGAGGTAGGTGGAGGCGCTGTAGCGGCGGCCCATGTCACGCAGGACTCGGTCGTCGCCCGACTGCAGTGGAACGTGCAGATGCCTACTCACATTCGGAGTCTCCCGGAGTGCCGACACGAGCTCGGCGTCGACGTGGTTGATCTCGATCGACGACAGCCGGAGGCGCTCCAGGCCGGGAACGGCACCGACCTCTCGCACCAGGCGCGGCAAGGCGTAACCGGCCGCGCGGTCCCGATAGCACCCGAGGTTGATTCCCGTGAGGACGATCTCCCGGTGTCCATGCCCGACGCGTCGCAGCACCTCGTCGAGCACAGCCGCCGCGGCGCGGCTGCGCGATCCGCCGCGGACGAGCGGGATGACGCAGAAGTTGCAGGAGAAGCTGCACCCGTCCTGGACTTTCACGAAGGCGCGAACCCGGTCGAGCCTCGCGTCCGCTTGCACGCAGCCGATTGCACCCACGTCGCCGGCCACGAAGGCCGGTGTCTCCTCGCTCGGCCTGGCAACGACCTTGACGTTGGCTGGAAGACCCGAGAAGGCGTCGCCGGCGAGATTTGCCGCGCAACCGGTCACGTAGACCCGCTCGTGCGTGCGCGCCGCGCGCGCCGCGGCCTGGCGCGACTTTCGGACCGCCTCGTGCGTGACACAACACGTGTTCACGACCGCGACCTCGGCGCGGTCAGCTTCTTGCTCGACGTGGCCGTCGGCGAGCAGACGCTCGCGAACGTCCTGTGCGTCCGTGTGGGAGACCTTGCAACCGAGAAAACGGACCGAGAACGTCGTCACAGGCGTGATGCTAACTGCCCTCAGAGCCCGGCTTTCACGTCGTTTCGTAATGATCCGCAGCCCAGCCGTCGCGTGTGATGCGGCGCAGATGCCTGAAGCCGGGAAGCGGCGCGTTGTCGGTCGGAAGGTATCCCGACGTGACGAGCGTCCGGGAACGCAGACGAGGGGCGAGCGTCTCCACGGACGCGCGCGTGATGTTCGCGAGCGCCACCTCTGCGGCGGGAGCCTCTTCGTCGAGTACGTTCGACCGACGCGCATCGACCTCGACGCCGTTTGCCGCGGCATTGGCGATCGTTGCCGCCACCGCGTTCTCGTCGGCATCGAGGGCGATCACCGGCGCAAAGCCGAGCTTCGCTGCGACGATCGACAAGACGCCGGATCCGCAGCCGAAGTCGACGACGCTCGCGGGCTCGAGCTCGAGCATCAACTCGACGCACAGCTGCGTCGTCGGATGGGCGCCGGTGCCGAACGCACGGCCCGGGTCGATCACGACCGCGGTCGCGTCTGCCGGCCTGTCGGCCCAGGGCGGCCCGATCCAGAGCGGCCCGACACGGACGGCCTGGTGAAACGCCTTCCAACGATCGCGCCAGTCGGCGGCGACGTCCTGCCCTCGTACGCCTCCGAAGACGTGCCAGAGCCGCTCCTCGCCGCTCGCATCCGTGTAAGCGACGAGCTCGATTCCGTCGGAGCTCTCGACCTCTTCGAAGCCCTGTGGGAAGAGCTCGAGCATCTGCGCGCGCGCTTCCTCTGCGCGCTCGGCGGGGACGGCAACCGAAACCCGCCGGATCGCGTTCAGCGGAATGCGCTCTTCAGCCTGTCGAAGAACCCCTCGCCGCCCTCGTAGGTCGCATCGGTCGACAATCCGTCGAACTCCTCCAGCAGCCGGCGCTGTTCCTCCGTCAGCTGCCGGGGCACGGCGACCCGAACGAGCACGCGCTGATTGCCGCGCCCGAAACCCTGCAGAACCGGCAGCCCCCGGCCCCGCAGGACACGCACCTCCCCGGGCTGAGTCCCGGGCTCGAACGTCAGCTCGGCATCGCCTGCCAGTGTCGGAACCGGAACCGTGGCGCCGAGCGCCGCCTGCGTGAAGGTCAGGTCGACCGTGGAGTAGATGTCGTTGCCTTCGCGAACGAAACGGTCGTCGTGACGCACGTGCACCTCGACATAGGCGTCGCCCGCGCGGCCCCCGGGCGTTCCCGAATGTCCTTCGCCGCTCAACCTGATTCGCTGCCCGTCATGGATCCCCGGTGGTATCTCGACCTCGAGAGTGCGCTCTTCGATCACACGGCCCGCACCTTGGCACTGCTCACACGGGTGGTCGACGAGTTGCCCCGAGCCGGTGCAGGTGGGACATGTCCCGGCACGCACGAACTCCCCGAACACGCTGCGCGAAACCTGGCGCACGCGGCCGCTGCCGCCGCAGGTCGGGCAAGGACGGATGTCGGTGTCCGGCTCGGCGCCGTTCCCGCCGCAACGCTTGCACGGAACCGCGACGCCGAAAGGCACCTCGCGCTTCGTCCCGGATGCCACCTCGGCGAGATCGATCTCGACCCGCGCGGCAATGTCGGCCCCCCGGGCTCGACCCCCGCCTCGGCCTCCCCCGCCGAACAGGTCGTCGCCGAAGAACGCCGAGAAGAGATCTGAAAGGCTGCCGAGATCGAACGCAGTCGGCCTGAAGCCGCCGCTGCGTAGGCCCGCGTGGCCGAAGCGGTCGTAGAGCTCGCGCCGCTCCGAGTTGGAAAGGACCTCGTAGGCCTCGACGACTTCGCGGAACCGGTGATCGGCATCCGGTTCCTTGGACACGTCGGGATGCAGCTCACGGGCGAGGCCCCGGAACGCCCGCTTGATCTCCTCCGGGTTCGCCGTTCGCGACACGCCGAGAAGCTCGTAGTAGTCGCGCTCAGTCGTGGCCATCGGCTACGAGAAGCGTAGCGGCGGCCTCAGTTGTCTTCGTAGACCTCCTCGACGAAGCGCGACAGCTCCTGGGCGGCCGCCCGAACCGAGCGGATCGCTCAACGGCACCGCTTGCGGTGCCGTCTTCCAGGACACACGGGCTCTGCCCGTGTGTCCGTCTAGCGACGCACATGAAGAAGACCGTCAGTTGTCTTCGTAGACCTCCTCGACGAAGCGCGACAGCTCCTGGGCGGCCGCCCGAACCGAGCGGATCGCTTTCTCGTAGTCCATCCGCGCCGGTCCGAGCAGCCCGACGGCACCGAGCGCGCGGTTCGTGAGCCCGTACGTCGCCCCGACGAGCGCCGCGTCCTGGAACGCGGGGTGGTCGAGGTCGCCGCCCATCCTGACGAACGCGCGGCGCGGATCGAGCGCCTCGCCGAGGATCTCGAGCAGCGCGGCGCGGCGCTCGAGCGTCACGAGCACGTGCCTGTAGATGCCGAGATCGTCGTCGTTCGCCGAGTCGAGCAGCCCCGCCGCGCCGCCCACGTAGAGGCGCTGCTCGGCCTGCAGCAAGTCGGTGAACGCAGGCCGCAACGCAGCGAGGAAGACGCGTTCGGCTCCGGAGAGACTCGAGTCCTCGAGCTCACGGCGGAGCCGGCTCGTACCGAGCTGGAGCCCGGCCACCCGCTCGTTCAGGTACTCCCCCGCCCACTTGGCGAGCCCCGGATCGACGGTGTGGTCGAAGGTCACGACCCGTTTCGCGACGCCGCCGGTGGAAGTGATGACGACCGCCATCACGGTGCGAGGGTTGAGGAGCAAGACTTCGACGTGCCGTACCGTCGTCGTCTCGAGAGGCGGCGCCGACACCAAGGCGAGCTGACTAGTTACTCGCGAGAGCATCTCGGTCGTCGCCTCGAGAGCCGAATCGATCTCACGACGCAGCTCGGAGAGGTCGAGCGGGAAGGAGCCCGGGCGTGGATCCTGGCGCGCGAGTAACTCGTCCGCGTGGAGCCGGTAGCCCTCTTCGGTCGGAACCCGGCCGGCCGACGTGTGCGGATGCGTGAGCAGACCTCGCGTCTCCAGCTCGGAAAGCTCGTTGCGCACCGTCGACGGCGAGACCTTCAGCCCGCCGCGCTCGACGAGGTGCCTCGAACCTACGGGCTGTCCCGTGGCGACGTACTCCTCGATCACGAGCGCCAGCAGCTCGCGCTGTCGCGCCGTCAAGGTTGCCGCTGGGTCAGAGGCCATTTGCAGGAATTTTAGCGCTGCCCTACGCGAGCAGGTCCGCGGTGACCCCACCGCCGAGGAATCGCCCGCGGGGAGTGAGCGCCAGCGTCTGCCGATCCGAATCGCTCCGCACGAGCCCGAGCAGCTCGAGACGGGACACGGCACGCTCGTCGAGGACCGTGGCGAGCTCGCCCAGGACCAGAGGCTCGTCCAGCCGCAGCCCGAGCATCACGCGCTCACGCCGGCGCACGTCGTGTGAGAGCGGCTCGACCGCACGCTCTGGCGCCGTTTCACGCTCCAGTGCCTCCATGTATCCGGCCAGGCGAGGGGTATTCCGCCAGCGGCGTCCCGCAACCGTCGAAACCGCGCCCACGCCGAGCCCTAAGTAGTCGCGCCCCAGCCAGTAGGCGAGGTTGTGCCGAGAACGAAGATCGAGCTCGGAAGCGCGGCAGAAGTTGGCCGTCTCGTACCAGCGATACCCGGCGCCTCTCAACCGCTCGACCACGAGCTCGAAGTAGGACTCCATCGCGTCGGACTGGCGCTCGAGCTCGTCCCCGTGGGCGTGGGTGAAGCGTGTCCCCGGTTTCGCCTCGAGCTCGTAACACGAAAGGTGCTCGGGCCCCAGCTCGAGCGCGTCGGCGAGGTCGGCCTCCAGGGCGGCGACGGTCTGGCCCGGGATCCCATAGATGAGGTCGAAGGAGATGTTGTCGAATCCGGCATCACGAAGGTGGTAGAAGGAACGCCGGACGGTGTCGGGTTGGACAACACGTTCGAGAACGTCGAGCAGGTGAGGCCGGAAGCTCTGTACACCGAGGGAGACTCGAGTCACACCATGCGAGCGCAACATGCGTGCGAGCCCCTGCGTGACTGTCTCGGGATTCGCCTCGACCGTCACCTCGACCGCCGGCGGCAACGACTCCAGCAGGCGCTCGAGTGCAGCGGGCTCCGTGAACGTCGGCGTGCCCCCGCCGAGAAACACGGTCTCCAGCTCGGGAGCGAGCAGCCGGCGCTCCAGCTCGAGCTCGGAGAGCAGCGCATCGACGTAGCGTGAGTGCTGAGAGCGGCGTCCGACCGCCGTCACGAAGTCGCAGTACCCACAGCGATGGGCGCAGAACGGCAGGTGCACATAGAGATGGCGGGCCCCGGAGGTCACGATTTCTTCTGCGAGTCCAGATTCAGCACCGCGAGGAACGCCTCCTGCGGCACTTCGACCATTCCAACCTGCTTCATCCGCTTCTTCCCGGCCTTCTGCCGCTCGAGCAGCTTGCGCTTGCGCGTGATGTCCCCGCCGTAACACTTCGCGAGCACGTCCTTGCGTCTGGCCTTCACGGTCTCACGCGCGATCACGCGGGCGCCGATCGCCGCCTGGATCGCGACGTCGAAGTGCTGGCGCGGGATCTCCTCGCGGAGCCGCTCCACGAGCGCACGCCCGCGGTCGTAGGCCGAGTCGCGATGGATGATCAGCGAGAGGGCATCGACAGGCTCGCCGCCGACGAGGACGTCGACGCGGACGAGCTTCCCCGGCCGGAAACCGATGATGTCGTAGTCGAAGCTCGCGTAACCCTTGCTGCGCGACTTCAGCTGGTCGTAGTAGTCCAGCACGATCTCCGCCAGCGGCAGCTCGTAGGTGAGGTGCACACGCTGCTCGGAGAGGTACTCCATATGGTCGAAGCGGCCACGACGATCGTTGTTCAGCTCCATGACGGTGCCCACGTGCTCCTTCGGAACGATGATCGAGGCCTTGATGTACGGTTCTTCGACTTCCTCGACCTCGTTCGGCATGTCGGAAGGTGAGTGCACCTCGATCCAATCGCCGTTCGGCGGCCTGACGCGATAGGCGACGTTCGGGGCCGTGACGAGCAGGTCGAGGTCGAACTCGCGCTCGAGGCGCTCGCGGACGATCTCCATGTGCAGCAGTCCGAGGAAGCCGCAGCGGAACCCGAAGCCGAGGGCCTGCGATGTTTCGGGCTCGTAGAAGAGCGCCCCGTCGTTGAGCTTCAGCTTCTCCAGCGCGTCGCGCAGTTCCGGGTAGTCGTCCGAGTCTGTCGGGAAGAGCCCCGCGAACACCATCGGCTTGACGTCCTTGTATCCCGGCAGCGGGTCTGTCGCAGGTCGTCTCTCGGATGTGAGGGTGTCGCCTACGCGCAAGCGTGAGACGTCCTTGAGGCCTGTGATCACGTACCCGACCTCTCCCGCTTCGAGCACCCCCGACTCGCGACGGGTCGGTGCGAAGAAGCCGAGCTCCTCCGCCTCGAAACGGGTGCCGAGGGCCATCGCGCGCAAGGGCTCGCGCGTCGAGAAGCGACCGTCGACGACGCGCACGAACGCAACGACGCCGCGGTACTGGTCGTAGGACGAATCGAAGATGAGTGCTCGTGCGGGCGCGTCGGGATCTCCGGAGGGTGCCGGCACGCGCTCGACGATCGCGTCCAGGACGTCCTCGACTCCCTCACCTGTCTTCGCCGAGATGCGCAGCACATGCGACGGGTCGTCGCCGATCAGGTCGGCGATTTCGGCGGCTGCAGCGTCGGGATCGGCCTGCGGCAGATCGATCTTGTTGACGACCGGGACAATCTCGAGGTTGTTCTCGATCGCGAGGTAGGCGTTCGCGAGAGTCTGCGCCTGCGTCCCCTGTGCCGCGTCGACCACGAGCAGCGCGCCTTCGCACGCCTGCAGTGAACGCGAGACCTCGTAGGTGAAGTCAACGTGGCCGGGCGTGTCGATGAGGTTGAGCTGATGACCCTTCCACTCGACGCGCACCGCCTGGGCCTTGATCGTGATGCCACGCTCTCGCTCCAGATCCATCGAGTCGAGCACCTGCTCGCGCATGTCACGACTCGAGACGGCGTGCGTGAGCTCGAGGATGCGATCGGCCAGGGTCGATTTCCCATGGTCGATGTGGGCGATGATCGAGAAGTTGCGGATGCGATCTTGCGTCATGACAGGCGAGCCCTGAAACGGCTAAGCAAAGCTAGCAACGCCCCGAGCTCGCGAACCTTGAGCGCTCGGCACGCGAGCAGGTAGGCACCGGTGCCAACGCCGAGGGCGAGCGCGACAGAGCCGAGTTGACCGAGGAAGGAGCGCCCGAGCGCGTGATCGAGTCCGTACCATGTTCCGTAGGCGGCACCCGCCAGGACCGCAGAGGCGAGCACGATCCGCAGCACCGAGTCTGCGATCTCGCCGAAGTTCATGCGGCCGAGCCGGCGTCGCATCAACACGAGGAGGACACCGCTCCCCGCGAGGTTGACAAGAGACGTCGCGAGGGGGAGCCCCCACGTCCCGAAGCGATAGAAGGCGGCGTCGAGCGCCGCGTTGAGGCCGAGGTTCGCGAGCGCGATGCTCGTGGGCACCCAGTTCGACTGCAGGCTGAAGAACCCGCGGTTCAGCAGCAGCATCATCCCGTTGAAGAAGAGACCCGCAGAGAACGCGGCGAGGGCTCCGGCGACCACGGGCGTCTGCGCCGGCTCGAAGGCACCGCGCTGGTAGACCAGCCGCGTGATCGGCTCCGCGAGCAGCGCGCTGACGACGCTCGCCGGGATCAGCAGGAACGCAATCTGTCGCAGCCCGAGCGCGAGGGTGTTGCGAAAACCCGGCTGGTCGCCGCGGGCCGCGAGCCGCGCGAGCGACGGGAAGAGCACCGTGGTGATCGCGACCGAGAAGATCCCCTGCGGGAGCATGTAGAGACGGAACGCCCTGTCGATCGCGGTCGGAGCGAGCTTCGGGTCGATGAGCCTCGACGCAAAGATCGAGTCGACGATCGCGTTGAAGTTGATCAGTCCGAGCCCGAGCGTTACCGGCACCATCAGTTTGAGCACGCGCGAGACCGCAGGATCGCGCCAGTCGATCAGCACTCGCAGCCGCCCGTCGAGACCGCGCAGCCACGGCATCGGCAGGAGCACCTGGATCACCGTCCCGATGACGATCGAAACCGCGTAGACGTAGAGCTTCGCGTCGACCGTGTGGGCGCGAGGCACGCCGATGACGAGCCCGACGATGATCGCAACGTTCCAGAACACCGGGCTGAGTGCGGGTACCGAGAACCGCTCGTAGCTATTGAGGATTCCGACGACGATGCCGGAGACTCCGAGCAGCATCACGATCGGGAAGAGCACGCGCGAAAGGCCGATCGCGAGTTGCCTGTCCCCACCGGGATCGCCGAAGAGCCCGATGATCCACGGAGCAACGACGATGAAGAGCGCCGTCAGTGCGGAAAGGGCGAGCAGAACGAGCCAGAACAGGCTCGACGCAACCCGCCACGCGCGCCGTCTCTCCCCTTTCTCGAGCAGCTCCGTAAAGACGGGGACGAAGGCGGACTGGAGCGCAGCGTCGGCAACCAGGGCGCGGACGAGATTCGGCACCTGGAACGCGACCGTAAAAGCGTTGATCTTCCCGGCCGCGCCGAAGTAGTAGGACGCAACGACCTCCCGGACGAGCCCAAGAATCCGCGAGAGGCCGGTGGCGAGCGAGAAGATCGCCGTCGACCTTGCGAGCCGGCGGCCGGAATGCTCGTCCACGCGGCGAGTATAGGGAGGGCGGTGAACGGCGCAGCCCGGCGCCGTGGAGGCCTTTGGTACCATCACCGCGCCCGCGGATTGCGGGCCTTTTCACGCCATGCCGAACATCCAGCAACAGAAGAAGCGCGTTCGCACCGCCGCCAAGCAGCGGCTGGAGAACCTGCGCTACCAGTCGACCGCCAAGACGCTCGCGAAGAGGCTCGCGACGGCCGTGGAGGCCGGCGACAAGCAGCGGATCGAGACCGAGCACCGCGAGCTCGTGCGTTGGCTCGACCGCGCGGCGGCCCGGGGTGCGTTGCACCGCAACACGGCGGCCCGCCGCAAGGCGCAGGCCGCGCGCCTCGTGTCGTCCGGCTCCCGCTAGCCCGAGGCGGCGAAGGCCTCGCGCGGCCGCGTGATGTCGACCAGCGCGCGCTCGAGCTCCAGATCGACCGCAAGACGCGATCCGCCCTTGACGGCGTGGTCGAGCACGGCCAGGCGGACGACCGCTTCGCGAAGCTCGTCCGGCCCGTAGTTCCGTGCCTGCGCATAGAGCTTCTCGACGTAGAACGGATGCCGCTTCAGCCGGGCGGCCGCTTCTCGCGAGCTCAAGCCTTCGTCTGCGAGCAGCTGGCAGTCCCGAACCCGGCCGACGTGCGCGACGAGTAGGCCGATCAACGACGGCACGGTGCGCGACACCGGGTCGCCGGAGCGCTCGAGCAACGTCTGACACGCCGTCAGCGCTCCGGCGAGGTCACGCCGTCCCCACGCGTCCGTGAGGTCGTAGCCCGGCACCTCTGCACAACCGGCGGCGAGCTCCTGAACCTCCCGAACACCGACGGCGTCACCGCCGGACCAGGTTGCGAGCTTGTCCACCTCGGATGCGAGCTCCTCCGGATCCTCGCCCACGATCTCGACGAGCAGGCGGACCGCTTCGGCGTCGACGGGCACGCTGCGTTCCGCGAACTGCTTCTTCACCCACTCGGGCACACGGCGCTTCGGAACGTCGTAGACGAGCACGTCCCCGGCCTTCCCGCATGCCTTCCCAAGCGGCGAGTCCTTCTTGAGCTCGCCGGCAACGAGCGCGAGCACGGTGTCGGGAGCCGGGCTCGACAGGTATGTGGAGACCGCCTTCACGTCCGCTGCTTTCCAGCGCTCGACGTCCTCGACGACCACGAGGCGCCGGCCGCCGCCGAGGAGTCCCATCGAGTTGCAGGCGGCGACTGCATCCTCACCACCGGATTCGTCCGCGGACAGGAGCTCGACGCCCTCCTCGCCGATGCGGTCGCGAAGCCGTCGAAGCGCGCGCTGAATCTTCGGGCGGTCACCGCCGGTGATCAGGTACACGGGCTTCAGCTCTGCTGCCATCGCGAAGGACAAGCATAGGCGGCAGTAAGGAGGGCACCTGAGAGGAGCACGAGCAGCGCGCGCGTCGACTTGACCTGCGCGATCGGCAGCCCGCCCACGAGTCGGGCAACGGCGACGAGGTAGGCCGCACACCAGCCGTTCAGCCACGCAAGCGCCGCAGCGGCATTCGTCGAGAACGGGGCGACCGCGGCCGCGGCAAGTGCAAGCCCGAGCAGCGGCGCGACCGCCGGTGCGGCAAGCGCATTCGCAGGAACCGTCAGCAGCTGGACCGAGTGGAACTGCAGCCAGGCGATCGGCGCCGTCGTGAGTCCGCAGGCTGCGGAGATCGCAACGACGAGACGCAGCGATCGCCCGAGCGGATAGCCCTCGAGAAAGCGCTGGAAGCGCGGGACCAGCACGAAGATCGCGAGCACCGCGGCGAAAGAGAGCTGAAAGCCGGCATCGAGGAGCGTGTACGGATTCCACCCGAGCAGCACGATCGCGCCGAGGACCAGCAGGTGCCAGCGATCCGCCGCGCGAGCGGTGAGCCACGCCAGCGAACCGAGCGCCCCCGCGATGCCTGCGCGGATCACCGAGGGTTGTGCGCCGACCGCCAGCACGTAACAGCAGATCGCCGCCAGCGCAGCGAGCTGACCGAAAAGGCGTGGCATGCCGACCAGCCACACGAGCAGCAACGCGCTCCCGGCGACGAGCGCGACGTTCTGCCCCGAGACGGCCAGGAGGTGATACAGCCCGGAGGCGCGGAAGCGGCGGCGCAACTCGTCGGACAGCCCACTGTCCTCGCCAAGGACGACCCCCTCGAGCACGGCCGCGCGATACCCGGTTAGCCCGAGCGCCACGGAGCTCTTGAGCCGTCGCCTCAGGGCGTCCGCGACGCCGCCGAGTCCGCTGCGGCGCCCGACGATCTGCCAGCCGTCGACGAGCAGAACGACATGAACTCCGTGACGGCGGAGCCACGTCCTCTCGTCGAACCCGTTCTTCGGTCCGCGAGGCGCAGTCACCCTGACGAGCGCGTCCAGGATGGCTCCTTGCGGAGGCGCGCGCCCGAGCGGCAGCTTCAGCAGCACGGACTCGTGGAGCGCTTGGCCGGCGAACCGCGTGACGACCCCAGGCGCGCGCACGTCGTACTTTCCACGGCGCGCCGGCCCCGTGACGATCGCACGCGCGCGACCGGCAGTCTCGAGCCGGCCCGTCAGTGAGCTGTAATCGAGAGCATCGAGACGCGCGCTGCCCCACCACCAGCCCGCAAGCGCGAGGGCCACCGCCAATAGGCCGACGCGGCGAGGTTTGCGCGAGGCGCCGAACATCCCGGCGAGCAGGGCCGCCGCAGGAACGACCGCGGATTCGACGCGCGCCAGGTTTGCCGTCGCCAGCCCGAGGCAGAGGAAGGCGGCGAGCAGCGTCGACGTGTGGCCCAGTGGAGCGGGCCGAAGGCGAGCGACGCTCACGGGGCGACCAGATCGCGCAGCGTCCCCAGCCTGGCCGGACCGATGCCCGGGATCGCATCGAGCTCGTCGACCGAGCCGAAAGCACCGTGCTGCTGCCGGTAGTCGAGAATCTTCTGCGCGGTGACCGGCCCGACCCCCGGCAGCCCGTCGAGCTGCTCGAGCGTGGCGCTGTTCAGATGCACCGGGCCCGCAGCTACGCCTCCACTAGGCGCGGCGACAGCACCGGCGACTCCGCGCCGCGGCACGACGATCTGCTCGCCGTCGGCGATGCGTGCCGCGAGATTGAGCAGCTCGATCTGGGCTCTCGGCGTCGGCCCGCCTGCGCGTGTGACGGCGTCGGCGACCCGCGAGCCGTCCTTCAGTCGATAGAGCCCGGGCCGCCGGACGGCGCCTACGACATTGACGAACAGCGTCGTCGAAGAGGAGGCGGCTGCCCGCGCGGCCACACGTACCGGCGGTGGCACGGCCGGGGGTTGAGGTCGCAACAACAGCTTGCCCGCGACGACGAGTACCAGCAGTGCCACGACGCCCGCAACAAGCGCGCGACGCCGGTCGAGGGGGAGCTGGGGCATGTTGCCAATCGTGGCGACAAGGCCGTCACGCGTCCGTGACGACTCCGTGCCGAGAGTGTGCTCTTTTGCTTAACCGACGACGAGGTTCACGAGCTTGCGGGGCACGACGATCGTCTTCCGTATCTCCGCGCCGTTCAGCTGCGCCTGCACCTTCGGCGACTCCTTCGCGCGAGCCACGAGCTCATCCTCCGGCAGGTCGGCCGGAACCTCGATGCGGTCGCGGACCCTCCCGTTCACCTGCACGACCAGCTCGAAGGTGTCCTCTTCGAGCAAGGCGGGATCGGCCTGCGGCCAAGGGTCCTGCCACAAGCGCGCGTGTCCCAGCCGCTCCCACAGCTCCTCCGCCACGTGGGGCGCGTACGGTTGGATGAGTGACACTGCCGTCTCGGCCGCAAACCGAGCGGCGGGATCCCCGGGCGCCTTGACCAGCTCGTTGACGAGCTCCATCACCGACGAGATCGGCGTGTTGAACTGCTGCCGCCGCCCGAGATCGTCCGTCGCGCGGGCAATGGTCCGATGGGCCTTTCGGGCCAACGCGCCGTCACCGGGCGAACCGTCCACCGCGGAGTCGGCGACGTCGCCGACCGCGCGCCAGAGCCGCCGGAGGAAACGCTGCATCCCTTCCACACCGGACGGTGTCCACTCCATGTCCTGGTCGGCAGGACCGATGAACAGAATCGACAAGCGCGTCGCGTCCGCGCCGTACCCCTCGACGAGCTCGTCGGGTGTGGCAGCGCCTCCGACCCGTTTCGAGATCTTCGCGCCGCCCTGGGTGACGAAGCCGTTGCCGAAGAAGCGCTTGAAGGGTTCACGGTGAACGCTCAGTCCCAGCTCATTCAGAACCTTCTGGAAGTAGCGGGCATAGATCAGGTGCACCGTCGAATGGTCGACGCCGCCGGTGTAGTGGTCGACCGGCATCCAGTAGTCCGCGATCTCGCGGTCGTAGGGGGCGTGGTCGTTGCGTGGATCGCAGTAGCGCAGGAAGTACCACGACGAGTCGACGAAGGTGTCCATGGTCTCGACCTCGCGGCGCCCCTCCTTGCCGCACCGCGGGCACGGGACGCGCACCCAGTCCTCGGCCTGCGCCAGCGGCGGGACTCCCTTGGGCTTGTAGTCCTGGACATCGGGCAGAAGCACCGGGAGCTCCTCCTCGGGGACGGGAACGATGCCGCAGTCGCCGCAATAGACGATCGGAATAGGGCAGCCCCAGTAGCGCTGGCGCGAGAATCCCCAGTCGCGCAGCCGGTAGCTCACCGCCGAACGCCCGCGCCCGTGTGTCCCTAGCCACTCGACGATCGCCTTGGCCGCCTCCTCGTGCGGCAGCCCGGAGAACTGCGCCGAATCGACGAGCTTGCCCTCGTCATCGATGACGACCTTGATCGGAAGGTCGAACCGCTCCGCGAACTCACGGTCACGCTCGTCGTGTGCCGGCACAGCCATGATCGCGCCGGTGCCGTAGTCCATCAGCACGTAGTCGGCGATCCAGATCGGAATGCGCGCGTCGTTGACGGGGTTCGTGGCGAAGAAGCCGGTGAAGACCCCGGTCTTGGTTCCCGCCGCGCGCTCTTCGGCGGGTCTGGCGCCGGCCTTGCGGACGTACTCGCGGATCTCGTCGCCGGTCGGGGACTTCTCGGCCAGCGAGTCGACGAGTGGATGCTCCGGCGCGAGCACGAAGAAGGTCGACCCGAACAGCGTGTCGGGACGGGTGGTGAACACCGGGATGTCGATGTCGAGCTCCTCGACCCGGAAGAGGATCTCCGAGCCTTCCGACCGGCCGATCCAGTTGCGCTGCATCGCCAGCACGCGCTCCGGCCAGTTCAGATCCTTCATCTCGTCAAGCAGGTGGTCGGCATACGCGGTGATGCGGAAGAACCACTGGTCGAGCTTGCGCGCCTCGACCTCGAACCCGCAGCGCTCGCAACGGCCGTTCTTGACCTGCTCGTTCGCGAGCACGGTCTGGTCGTTCGGGCACCAGTTGACGATCGCCGCCTTTCGGTAGGCCTGCCCCGCCTCGAGGAACTTCAGGAAGAGCCACTGCGTCCAGCGGTAGTACTCGGGGTCGTGCGTCGAGAACTCCCGCGACCAGTCGATCGCCCAGCCAAGTCTCTTCATCGTCCCGCGTATTTCTTCGATGTTGCGCTCGACGATCTCGCGCGGATGCCCGCCCTCCTTGATCGCCGCGTTCTCGGCCGGCAGCCCGAAGGAGTCGTAGCCCATCGGGCGCAGCACCTCGGAGCCTGTACGGCGGTAGAAATGGGCGAGGACGTCGCCGAGCGTGTAGACCAAAACGTGCCCGATGTGCAATGAGCCCGACGGGTACGGCAGCATCTCGAGGACGTAGGACTTCCGCTCGTTGCGCGGCGCCCCGGGCTCGGGGTTCGGCACCTCGAAGGCGCGGCTCTCCTCCCAGACCCGCTGCCACTTCGTCTCGATTGTGTGCGCGTCGTACTTGTCCATGACCGTCCTCAGAAACGAAAAAGCCTCTCGAATGAGAGGCCGTGGGGAGTTGGCGCGGCCTTCGCCACGGTGGCTCCCTTCCCTACAGAAGCAGCTCCTTCATCGCTCTGACTCTAGCAACCATAATTGACGACATGAGCGATTTCACACATCTCAATCTCAAGGATGCCGAGGATCAGGCGCCGAACTTCGGTCTCTCGCCGGATCTCGAGTTCCGAATGGCTCGCGTGCCCTTGCGGCTCGAGCAGTCGGGGCTCAGCTATTGCCGCGTCGCCCCCGGTTTTCGTCTGCCCTTCGGCCACAAGCACAAGAACCAGGAGGAGGTCTACGTCCTCGTCAGCGGGGCAGCGCGGATGAAGATCGAGGACGAGGTCAAGGAGCTCAAGCAGTGGGATGCCGTTCGCGTCCACAAGGACACGATGCGATCGATGGAGGCCGGCGACGAGGGGGCGGAGTTCCTGATTGTCGGAGCGCCCAACACCGGCCCCGGCGACGCCGAGATGGTCCAGGGCTGGTGGAGCGGGTAACGCGCCGAACCAACTGATCGAGCTCTTTCCAGACACGGCGACCGTCGAAGAAGGCGAGCTCGCCGTGGGAGGAGTCCGTGCGTCCGCGCTCGCCGAGGAGTACGGAACGCCTCTCGTCGTCTACTGCCGCGAAACGGTCCTCGCGCGTGCGCGTGCGTACGCGCGCGTGGACCCCGAAGCGCTCGTCGTGTACGGGACGAAGGCGTTTCCGAACGTCGCCCTGCTGCGGCTGCTCGCCGGTGAAGGCCTCGGCGCCGACGTCTCGACACGGGGCGAGCTCGAGTTCGCGCTGCGAGCACGCGTGCCGGGCGACCGCATCGTCTTCCATGGGAACAACAAGTCGGACGAGGAGCTGGGCGCCGCGGCGGCCGCGGGCGCTCTGGTCGTCCTCGACGCACTCGACGAAGGCGACCGGGCGCGGGCGGCCGGGGTCGAAACCGTTCTGATCCGGGTCACGCCCGGGATCGAGGCCGATACCCATCGCGCAATTCAGACCGCGCAGGCGGAGTCGAAGTTCGGGCTCGTCGCCGACGACGCGGTTACCGCCGTGCGCGAGGCAAGGTTCGCGGGGCTCGACGTCGCAGGTCTACACGTCCACATCGGCTCACAGCTCACGCGCAGCGCCGAGAGCCTGCTCGCCGTGGACCGCGTAGTGGATGTCGCGCTGCGCTGCCGAGCGGAGCTCGAGTGGACGCCGCGTGTGTTCGACCTCGGCGGCGGGCTCGCGGTTCGGCACTCATTGACGGAGGCAGTACCGGAACCGGAGCAATTCGCACGGGACCTGCTCCTGCGCTTGCGCGAGCGGTGGACGGAGCCGGCCCGGATGATCTTCGAGCCGGGCCGGTCGTTGATCGGGACAGCGGGATTCACGCTCTACCGCGTCGGCGTGGTCAAGCGAACACCCGGCGTGGTCTACGCAGCGGTGGACGGCGGCATGTCGGACAACCCGCGTCCGCAGCTCTACGGCTCGCACTACGAGGCGCTGCTGGCGAACCGCGCGGACGAGCCCGTCTCAGGGATCTATCGCATTGCGGGCAAGCACTGCGAATCCGGAGACGTGCTCATAGACAGCGTCGATCTGCCGGAGCCGCGACGCGACGACCTGCTCGCAGTTCCGGCCACGGGGGCCTACACCCTCGCGATGGCGTCGAACTACAACGGCGTGCCTCGTCCGGCCGCCGTGCTCGTGGCGGACGGCCGCGCCGAGCTGATCCGCAGGCGCGAATCGCTGGACGATCTGCTCCGGTTCGAGAATTAGGTAGCGAACCCGGGCCGGACGAGCCTCGGCGGCGCGACGAGGCGCGCGTCCTTCACCGGGGGATTCCACGGTTCCGCCAGGGGCGCTGCGTCGAACGATGCCAGCCGCCGCTCTTCGGGCGCATCGCCGTAGAGCGTCGTGCGCTGGCGCGGGATGCGCCCCGCCGAACGGATCAGATCCTCCATCGACTCCGGCGGAAACTCCTGCCCGTGTTCCGCGCCGGCCGACCGCGAGATCGATTCGTTCATCAGCGTGCCGCCGAGGTCGTTGACACCCGAGCGCAATGCGGCCGCGACTCCCTGCGCGCCGAGCTTGACCCACGAGACCTGGATGTTGGTGATCCACGGATGCAGGGCGAGTCGCGCGATCGCATGCACGAGCAGCGTCTCGCCGAACGTCGGGCCGGAACGCGCCTGTCCACGGAGCCACATCGGGGCTTCCATGTGCACGAACGGCAGCGGCACGAACTCGGTGAAGCCGCCGCTCGAGCGCTGCTGCTCACGCGCACGCAAAAGATGGCGCGCCCAGTTGCGAGGGCTCTCCACGTGACCGAACATCATCGTCACGTTCGAGCGGAGACCCACCCGGTGCGCGACGTCGTGGACGCGGAGCCACTGTTCGGTCGTGACCTTGTCCGGGCAGATGACCTGCCGCACCTCGTCGTCGAGAATCTCGGCCGCGGTCCCGGGCAGCGAGCTGAGCCCCGCCTCTCGCAGCTCCGTGAGGTAGTCCTCGAGTGCTACCTCGAGCGTCGCCGCCCCCTGCCAGATCTCGAGCGCCGAGAACGCGTGCACGTGCAGGCCGGGAACAGCGTCTTTGATCGCCCGGACGACGGAGAGGTAGTAGTCGCCGGTGAACGCGGGATGGATCCCGCCCTGGAGGCACACCTCGGTCGCCCCGCGCTCCCAGGCTTCCTCGCAGCGCCGCACGATCTCCTCGTGCGGCACGAAGTACGGTGCGCCGCGTAGGTTCGCCGCGAGCTTCCCTTTGGAGAACGCGCAGAACCCGCAGCGGAAGTAACAGACGTTCGTGTACTGGATGTTGCGCGTGACGACATAGCTCACTTCGTCGCCACACACCTCACGCCGGAGGCTGTCCGCAGCCGCAAGCACTCGGTCTCGCTCGTGGCCGCGCGCACGGAAGAGGCGCGCGATCTCCTCCTCCCCCAGTTCGGCGCGTGTGTCGATCGGCAGCGCGTCGCGCGGAACGAACGGGATCGACACGTCCTCGCCCGGAGACCAGCCGTCTTCTCGCGCCAGCCCGAGGGAGTCCGAGCTGCGCAACACCGAGGGCATCACGCCCGGGTCGATCCATTCCCCGGAGATCCACTCGGGATAGACCGGCAGGCGAGGCGCCAACTCGAGCCCGCGGCTCTCCGTGGCCCTCCGCAGCAGCTCGAGCTCGGGCCAGGGCGCCTCGGGGTTGACGTGGTCGATCGTCACGGGCGAGACCCCGCCCCAGTCGTCGATCCCGGCGTCGAGCAAACGGGGGAAGTCGTCGTACGACAGATTCGGCGGCGCCTGGAGATGCGCGGGCGGACCGAGCACGATCCGCGCAACGGCGATCGTCCAGAGCAGCTCGTCGAGCGCGGGCTCCGGCGCGCCGGCCATGCGCGTCCCGGGCTTCGCCCGGAAGTTCTGGACGATCACCTCCTGAACGTGGCCGTGGCGATCGGCGAGCTCGCGGATCTCGACCAGGGCATCGATGCGCTCCGCACGGGATTCGCCGATTCCGATCAGAAGCCCGGTCGTGAAGGGGACGCGCTCCTCCCCTGCGGCCGCAATCGTCTCGAGGCGGCGGGCGGGGAGCTTGTCCGGTGAGCCGAAATGGGGACCGCCGCGCTCGGAGAGTCGGGTCGACGTGGTCTCGAGCATGAGCCCCATCGATGCGCTTACGCGCCGCAACCCGGCCGCGTCCTCTCTCGTCATGGCACCGGGGTTGAGATGTGGGAGGAGGTCTGTCTCCGCGAGCACCGCCTCAGCGGCCCGACCGAGATACTCGAGTGTCGTCTTGCACCCGAGCGCGTCGAGCTCTTCTCGGGCGGCTCGGTAACGCAGCTCGGGCTTGTCGCCGAGGGTGAACAACGCCTCGCGGCAGCCGGCCGCTGCGCCGGCGCGAGCGATGTCGAGGACCTCGTCGATGCTCAGGTATGCCCGCTCGCCTCGGCGCGGCGGGCGGGCGAAGGTGCAGTAGTGACAGACGTCGCGACAGAGCTTCGTCAGCGGAATGAAGACCTTCGGCGAATACGTGACGAGCCGGCCGTGGCCCTCGTCACACAGCGCTCGCGCTTCCGCACAGAGCTCGTCGAGCGGCCGGGCAAGCAGCTCCATCAGCGGAGCTTAGATCCCAGACCTCCGGCTACGGGAGCTCAGAAATCGATCGAGGCGACGCCGAGCGCCGTTGCGACCAGCACGGCCGCAGAGGCAACCGCGGCCATCGACCAGCGGCGCGTCCGCGTTCCCGGGGCGGCGAGGACGGCCGCTCCTCCAAGACCGAGCGTCACTCCGACGAAGGTCTCGACCGCCTGAAACGCGAAGCCGAGCGCCAGGGCCGCGCCGAGCCCGACGCCGGTGCCGTGCAAGGCGAGCGTTGCCGCCCCCGCACCGGCCCCGAAGTTTCCTGGGGTCAGAGGGAGCAGACCGGCGAGCGCCATGGCAGCCAACAGGACGACGGCCACCCAAACGGGATGTGGAACGCCGAGCGCCATCGCGATCGCGACGGCGGCCGCGACGCGGGCGACGCACGAGCACCCGATCCACGCGAACAGGACGACGCCCTCGCGCGGAGAGCGCCCGACCGAGCGGAAGATCTGGAGGAGGCTGCCCAATCTGCCTGCGGTCCTGGCGCTGAAACGCGTCCCGAGGAAGAGCACGACGCCGACGCCGAGGACGAGCAAGGGTGCGGGCCACATCGGAATCCGGCCGACCGCCCCCGCCGGCACGATCAGCGCAGCGAGGACGAGCGTGCGCGCAGCGCCGACGGAAGCGGCGATGCCTCCGGCGCGCCAGAGCCGGTCGTCTCCGGGAAGTGTGCGCGAGAGCAACCCGAGCCGGACCGCACCACCGAGGTGTGCGGGCGCAACGGAGTTGACCAGCGAGCCGATCGTGTAGCGGGCGGAGATCTGAGTGAAACCGGTGCTACCCCCGCAAGCCCGGAGCCCGACGCGCCAGCCGGCCGCCGATGCGATGAGGCCGAAGGCGAACAAGGACGCCGCGGCGACGATCCACCCGGGCTGAGCACGGGCCAGGTCGCCGAAAGCGCTGCTGAGCGTCCCTCGCCCCAGGCGGGTCACGCCGATCGCGATGCCCGCGGCCAGAAAGAGCCCGGCGCCGACCGCGTATTTGCGGCGCATCGACCCGAACTGACCGAGCCCAAGCTCGTCGAACAGGCGGCTCCCTGTGTGCTCACCGACCACGTCATCCACGCTATCGGCATGAAATGAGAGCAACGTTAAGGTTGCCCGGCTCCGGTCGAAGGTCATGCGATCATGGCGGCCGGTGAGGACCGGGCCTAGAAGGCGAACCAGACGAGTGCGCGTGGCACTTCTCCTCACCGTCGCTCTCGTCACGGTCGCGGCTGCGGTCATCGCCTGGAACCGGCAGGCAGGGGACAGCCCACCGGCCCGGGCGAGCATCGCCCCGCCCCTCGCCGTTCAACAGAAGCCAAAGATCGTCCAGCGCCGCCTTGCCCACGCCGCCCCGCTCGACCTGTATGCCTACGACCACGCGGGAATGATCAGCGGGGTAGCGCGACGTGCCCTGGCGAGGGTCTACGTCCCGAACAGTGCGGCCGACACGGTGGACGTGATCGACCCGCACACCTACAAGGTCGTCGACAACTTCCAGGTCGGCGCTCTGCCACAGCACGTCACGCCTGCGCACGACCTGAAAACGCTCTACGTCAACGACGACGTCGGCAACACGCTGACACCGATCGATCCGCTCACAGGCCGACCCGGAAGGCCGTTCCCGGTTGACGATCCCTACAACCTGTACTTCACGATCGACGGGCGGTACGCGATCGTCGTCGCGGAGCGACTGCACCGCCTGGACTTTCGCAACGCTCATACCTTTCGCCTGGTTCGCGCCCTGACCGTTCCCTGTGCAGGTATCAACCACATGGACTTCTCTTCCAACGGCCGGTACGTGATCGCAAGCTGCGAATTCTCGGGCCGCCTGCTGAAGGTCGACGTCCGCCGGTTCCGCGTTCTCGGCGTGCGCTCGCTTCCGCGCCGATTCTCCGTGCCGCAAGACGTCCGCGCTTCGCCGAACGCGAAGGTGTTCTATGTCGCCGATCTCGCTGCCGGCGGCGTGTGGGAAGTCGATCCGGCGCGTTTCAAGGTGATCGGGTTCATTCACACCGGAGCCGGCGCGCACGGGCTCGTCGTGGGTCGGAGCGGCAAGGTGCTCTACGTCGCGAACCGCAACGAGGGAAGCGTGTCGGTGATCTCGTTCCGCACGCGCAAGGTCGTCGCGAAGTGGCACATCCCCGGCGGCGGCAGTCCGGACATGGGGGACGTCTCTGCGGACGGGAAGGTGCTCTGGCTGTCCGGACGCTACAACTCGGAGGTGTACGCGATCGACACGCGGACGGGAAGGCTGATCGCGCGCATCCCGGTCGGTGCAAGCCCGCACGGCCTCTCTGTCTGGCCGCAGCCGGGAAGGTTCTCCCTCGGCCATACGGGCAACATGCGCTAATGCGAATGCTTTGGGTCAGCCCACGCGCGGATCTGCTCGGCCCGGCCGTCGCAGCGGGGCTCCTCGCGGCGCTCCTGGTCTGGCTCGGCCCTCCGGGAACCGATCTTGCCGCCCACGTCTACCAGCGCACGCTGTTCATCGAGCACGGCTTCGTGCTCTGGAACAACTTCTGGTACGCGGGCCGCTACAGCTTCGTGAACTACAGCGTCCTGTACTACCCGCTGGCGGCCGCGATCGGGATCAAGCTCCTCGCGGTCCTTACCGTGGCCGTCGCCGTGATCGCATTCGCCGCTGTCGTGCGCCACGAGTGGGAGTCCCAGAGCCGGTGGACGATCAGGGCGTTCGCGCTGGTCTGGGCACTGCTCGTCGTCTCGGCCGCGTATCCCTTCATGCTGGGGATGACCCTGGCGCTGTTGGCGCTGTGGTCGTTGCAACAGGACCGGAGATGGATGTTCGCCTGCTTCACGCTTCTGACTCTTGGTGCAAGCCCACTCGCCTTCCTCTTGCTCGTCGTGCTGCTGGCGGGAGTCGCGCTCGGGCGACGCGGCGAGCACAGGCGTTTCGCCGCCCCCGCCGCTGCCATCGGCGCGATCGCGGCGTTCGAGTTCCTGCTCCGGCGCATGTTCCCGGGCCGCGGCACCTTTCCGTTCTCCCTCGAGGAGTTCCTCGCAGCGGGCGCCTTCTGTCTCATTGGGGTCGCACTGACCTGGAGAGTGGCGGGCGCGCGGACGCTTCGCTGGACCTATGTCGCCTACTTCGTCGCGTGCACGGCCGCTTTCGCGATCTCCTCTCCGGTGGGAGAGAACATCGCGCGGCTCCGCTTCGTCGCCGCTCCGATCGCGATCCTGACGCTGTCGCTGCGACGCTGGCAGCCGCGCCTCCTCTGCGCTGTCGCGTTGGCGCTCGCGCTCTCGTGGAATCTGACCCCGCTCGCAGCCAGCTTCATCCACGGCGTCAACGACCCGGCCTCGAACGCGGCGTACTGGTCGCCGACCGTCACGTATCTCCAGAAGAACCTTCGGCCGTCGTACCGCGTGGAGGCCGTCGACACCGCCGGCCACTGGCCCGCGGATTTCCTCGCCCGTGCGCGGATCCCGCTCGCGCGCGGCTGGTTCCGCCAGGAGGACTTTCCGCAGAATCGCGTGTTGTACGGCGAGTTCGGTCCCAAGGCCTATGTCGCCTGGCTGCGGCGAGTGAGCGTTCGCTATGTCGTGCTCACCTCCGCACGTCCCGACTACAGCGCGCGTGCAGAGGCACGCCTGCTGAGAAGCGGCCGTTCGGGCCTCGCCGTCGTCCACCGGACGTTGACGACCACGATCTTCGAGGTCCCGTCGCCGCGTCCGCTGATCTCGGCGCCGGCCCGTGTCCTCGCGTTGGGATACGCATCGATCAAGGTTCACGTCCCGGTTCCGGGCACCTACCAGCTCAACGTGACGTACGCGCCCTACTGGCACACGCGCAAAGGCTGTCTCACGCGTGCACCCGACGGCATGACGCAGGTGACCGTGCACCGCACGGGCACGGTGTGGATCACGTTCGCCGTGACGGCCACCCGCGCCTTGGAGGCGATGGTCGGCACCCAGCCCGAGCCTTGCCGCTAGGCAGGGATCAGCCGGGCCTGGCGGTGATCAGCTTGCCGAAGGGATGCCAGGCGTTGGCCGACCAGCGCTGAAGTCTGACCTGCGTGAGCGGGAACCGGCTGGACGGTGTCGTGTGGATGACGATGCCCGGCAGGACGAACGGATTTCCCTTCTCGTCCAGGTGCGTTGCCGCGTTCATCACGCTCTGGCGAGTCGGGTTCTTGCCGGCTTTCTTCAAGGTGTCGACCATCGTGTAGGCGGTCGCCATTCCCGTCGTGAAGTAGCCGTCCTGCAGGTCCCGCGAGTTGACACTCGATCCGTATTTCCTGAGGATCGACTGGAAGAGTTTTATGCCCTTGTCGTTCCGCCAGAGCGGCGCCGCCGGATCCTTTCCGAACACGATCGAGATCGCTCCGTTCGCAGCGCTCTGGGGGACGATCGCCATCAGCGCCGACGCCGACGAGACGTCGTTGACGAAGATCTGCGGCTTCCATGCGAGCCGCGAGACGGCGTTGAAGGCCTGCAACGAGAACTTCCCGAATGCGAACACCATCAGGACGTTGGCCTTCGACGCCTTCAGCTGCGTGACCTGCGGCTGGACGTCAGCGGACGTCGGGTCGTAGCCGACGCTCGCGACAATCGATTTGACCTTCGAGCCGAGGCCGCGCTTCAGGCCCCCGAGCAGGTCGCGCCCGTAGTCATCGTTCTGATAGAGGACTGCGATCTTCGGCTTCTTGATGTTCTTGACGACGTAGCGACCGTAGAGCTCGCCCTCCTCCGAGTACGGCGGGATGTAGCCGAGCGTCCACGGGTACTTCTTGTAGTCACGTCCGAATGTGGTCGCGCCCGAGGCGACGTAGAGCTGCGGGACCTTCGCGTCGTTCAGCAGCTTCCGCACGGCCAGGTTGTTGCTCGTCCCGAGCGAGCTGAAGACGGCGAGAACCTGTTCCTGCTGAATGAGCCGGATGGTGTTGTTGACCGCCCTCCCGGGGTCGTAGCCGTCGTCCAGATAGGTGAATGTGATCTTGCGGCCGAACACGCCGCCTTTGTCGTTGACGTACTTGAAGTACGCCGCGATTCCGCGGGCGACATTGCCGGCGATCGCGGCCTCGCCGCTCAGCGGGACGCTCGAGCCGAGACGGATCTCGGTCGCCGACACGCCCGGAGTCGCGACCGGGCGCGCGCCGGCCGACGTCACGGCGACCGCGGCTACGACTGCACACACGAAGATGACCCTCACGCCCACTCCTCCCTAGGACCGAGTGTAGAACCGAGTTGTTAGCGACCCGAAGAGACGCCGCGCGACCCCGCCCGCGCCCGTTGGCAGGAGCAGCATGACGACGATCAGCACGACGCCGAAGATCATGCTCGGGATGCCTGGCTGCTTCGGATCGAGGTTGAGCGCCGGCAGTTGATTGATCCAGCGCGCAACGGTGTCGGCATGGTTTTGGAGGAAGTAGATGAGCCCCGCGCCTGCGATGAGACCCACCAGGGACTCCAGGCCCCCCACCGCAAGTCCGACCACGAGGTAGACGGAAAGGATGATCGGAAAGACGTCCGGATTGACGTAGGCGTTCGCGATCGCGTAGAGGGAGCCTGCGACCCCGGCGTAGAACGCGGAAATCCCGAACGCGAGCGTCTTGTACGTCGCGAGCTTGACGCCCGACGAGGCCGCAGCCACCTCACTGTCGCGGATTGCCTTCAGCGCGCGGCCGGTCTTTCCCCGCACGAGCAGCCATGCCGCTCCGAGCAGAACGAGCGCGATACCCCAGGTCAGGTAGTACATCCAGTTGTTCGGCGTGGTCGCGAGGCCGAACGGCGGCTTCGCCAGATCGAGGATCTTCCCGGTCGTACCGCCGAGGAAGTGGTCGAACTTCTTCGGCAACTGCGGGAACGACACCGCGATCCCGAAGGTGATCAGTGCCAGGTAGAGACCGGATAGGCGCAATGCCGGAACGCCGACGAGCAGTCCGGCGAGGCCCGCGATCACGCCGGCGATCGGGATCGTCCAGAGATCCCGGATCTGATGTCCGTACACCCCGTTGACGCTGAGGACGGCGGTCGTGTAACCGCCGATCGCCATGAACGCGCCGTGCCCCAGCGAAATCTGTCCGCTGTAGCCGGTGAGGATCGACAGGCCGATCAACGCGATGAAGTACATCCCGACGATCGCGAGCTCTCGGGCGCGGAAGTCGCTGATGAACCGCGGTAGGGCTGCGACGGCGAGCGCGAGCAGCGTGAAGCCGGAGAGCTCGAGCCAGAGTCTCGATCTCATACGCGCCTCACCGCCACGCGGCCGAAGAGGCCGCCCGGGCGGACGAGCAGCAGAACGAGGATGAGCATGAGCGCCGCCGGGAGCTTCAAGGTCGAGCCGATGAAGCCGACGTACCGGCCGAGCAGTGTGATCGTCACGCCGAGCAGGATCCCGCCGACGACCGCGCCGATCGGGCTGTCGAGCCCACCGAGGACGGCGGCCGCGAATGCGTAGAGCAGAATCGTCTGCATCATGTTCGGGTCGAGGAAGACGACCGGGGCGATCATCATTCCGGCGACCGCCCCGAGCACGGCTGCGATTCCCCAGCCGAGCGCGAGCATCCAGCCGACGCGAATGCCGACGAGCCGTGACGACTCGGGGTTGACCGCGGCCGCGCGCAGGGCCAGCCCGAGCTTCGTGAAGCGGAAGAACAGCGCAAGCAGAACGACCAGGCCCACGGAGACCGCGACGATTCCGATGTCTTGCACGCTGATCGGGACACCGCCGACGTCGATCGTACGAGTCGAGAACGGCCCGTGAAACTGCCTGTTCGCGCCGCCCCAGATCACGCTCATCAGACCGTTCAGCAACAGCGCGAGACCCAGTGTCACGATCACGATGGTCAAGACGGGCGCATTTTCGACCGGGCGGAGCACGACGCGCTCGATCGCCACGCCGCCGGCGAACGCGATCGCGAGCACGACGGGGAACGCCGTCCAGAACGACAGGCCGTGGTTCATCAACGACCAGGCGATGAAGGTCGTGAACGTCGCCATCTCACCCTGGGCGAAGTTGATGACGCGCGTGGTGCGGTAGATGATCACGATCGCCAGCGCGAGGCCGGCATAGATCGCTCCCTCGCGGATGCCGGCCGCGAGCTGTTGCGCGAGCTCCGCCCAGGTGAAGGCCGCAACGAGCACTAATAGCCCAGGTACGACCTGCGGACGGATTCGTTGGTGCGCAGCTCGTCGCCCGTTCCTTCGACGACGACCTTGCCGACCTCGAGGACGTAGGCGCGCGTGGCATGCGCAAGCGCCAGGCTCGCGTTCTGCTCGACGACGAGGACAGACATGCCGTCACCACCCTTCATATGCTCGAGCGCCTCGAAGATCACCGTCACCACGATCGGCGCGAGGCCGAGCGACGGCTCGTCGAGCAAGAGGAGCTTCGGTCTGGCCATCATCGCGCGGCCGAGCGCGAGCATCTGCTGCTCCCCGCCGGAGAGTGTTCCGGCCTGCTGGTCGAGGCGGCTCTCCAGCTGCGGGAAGAACTCGAAGACGCGCCGGGCCTCGTGCTTGACGTTGCCGCGTCGCGTATACCCGCCGAGACGCAGGTTTTCCCAGACCGAGAGCTCGCTGAAGGTCCCGCGACCCTCCGGAACGTGCGCGATTCCCGCGCGCGCGGTCGCCTCCGGACGACGCGACAGCTTCTTCCCGGCGAACACCACGTCGCCGCTGCGGCGCACCGTGCCGGAGACGGCTCGCAGCGTCGTCGTCTTCCCGGCACCGTTCGCGCCGAGCACGGCAACCAGTTCGCCCTCGCCGACCCGGAGCGAGATCCCGTGTAGGGCCTTCACGGGCCCGTAACGCGCCTCGACGTTGTGCAGCTCCAAGATCACTACGCCGGCGCGCCCAGATAGGCCTCGATGACGGCCGGGTTCGACTGGATCTCGCTCGGGGTCCCTTCGGCGATCTTCTCCCCGAAGTCGAGCACGTGCACGCGGTTGGCGACGCTCATGACGAGACCCATGTGGTGCTCGACGAGGAGAATCGTCAGCTCGAAGTCGTCCCGCAGCCGCTTGATGAACTTGCCCAGCTGCTCGACCTCCTCGTGACTGAGCCCGCCGGCCGGTTCGTCGAGCAGCAGCAGCTGCGGGCCCGAGGCGAGGGCCCGTGCAAGCTCGACTCGCTTCTGGGTCGCGTACGGGAGCTCCAACGGCGAGCGATGGCGGACCGAATGGAGGTTCACGTAGAAGAGGACGTCTTCGGGGCGCTGCTCGCCGGCTCGAGCATGTGCGCCCACCCTGACGTTGTCGAGCACCGTCATCCCGCGGAAGAGCTCGACGTTCTGGAACGTGCGCGCGATTCCGCGCTGAATAATCCCGCTCGGCGGGGTCTCGAGGAGAGTCTCCCCGTTGAAGCGAACGTCGCCCTCGTCAGGCGTGTAGAGGCGCGTGATCACGTTGAACGCGGTGGTCTTCCCGGCGCCGTTCGGGCCGATCAGCCCGACGATCTCCCCCGCTTCGGCGGTGAAGGAGACGGCATCGAGGGCGACGATGCCGCCGAAACGCCTGGAGACGTTGTCGACCTCGAGGAGGGCCAAGAGCGCCATAGCCTACGGCGAAGCGCCCGGGGAGTGAATCGACCGCGCGGGCCCCCCGTCACACTCCCGGCACGGTGTCTGACACCAGCCTGCGGAGTTGTGACTCCGGGGGCTCCGCTCCACGAGCGGGATCGCTGAGTTTCGTTACGACCTGGTGACACTCAGGCATAGGTGTCTGACACCCTGAGCGCCATGCATCCAACGGCAGAGCGTTTCCAGGCACGCCTCCGGGAGCTCGGCCTCGATGTCGAAGTTCGCGAGCTCGCCGACTCCACCCGGACGGCCCAGGAGGCTGCCGCCGCAGTCGGCGTCGAGGTCGGACAGATCGTCAAGTCGCTCGTGTTCGTCGACGAGGAGTCACCGCTTCTGTGTCTGTGCGCCGGCGACAGGCGCGTGGACACGGACAAGCTCGGTGCCGGAGTGCGGCAAGCCAAAGGCGACGAGGTGCGCGAAGCGACGGGCTTCGCGATCGGCGGGGTGCCGCCGCTCGGCCATGACCGGCCCGTGCGCACGGTCGTCGATGCCTCCCTGCGGCGGTTCGAGACGGTCTGGTGCGCCGGCGGGACTCCGTACGCGGTCTTCCCGGTCGCCACCGAAGCGCTGATCGCGGCGCTTCCGAACGCCGAGGTCCGCGAGATCGCCTAGCGAACTCAGTGCAGGGTTTCGCCCACGCGGCGGGTCTCCTCGTTAGAGGGGGCGCGCCTCCGCGGTTGTCGACCTGCTAGGAAGTCACAGTCGCGGCAGCGCCTCCTCCTTCTGTAAGCGAGGGCTAGCCGTCCTCGCGCCTATGTCCTACCGCGACTTGCTCGAGCGCCTCGGGGTTCAACTCCTCGCCGGGAATGCCGACCACCTTGCCTGCGGTCTTCGCGCGCAGCGTCGCCGTGCGAGCCCCGCCCTCGAGCTGCGCGCGCTCGCCGACGATCGCACCTGGGCCAAGCTCACCCACCACCTCACCGTCGACGACGACCTCGAGGACTCCGTCGAGCACGAGGTAGACGACCGGGGAACCTTCACTTGTGTCCCCCTGTTCCACGAGGATGTCGCCCGAGGAGAGGGATTGCGGACGCGGCTTGCCGTCGCCACCCATGATCTCCAGTGAAAGATTGCGCTCCACCGCGCTCTCGACGGCCGTGACGACCGCGGGGGAGTCCTCATTCCCCCAGGGGGTGTTCTGCTCGTGCGCCTCGCGGTACCACTTGTCGAAGTCGATCGCTCCGCTCTTATGGGTAAGCCCTCCATCCTTGTCGTAGACCCAGTGTCGCGGGAACGGGCTGGCGCCGGCGAGCTCCTGCTCGGAGGTGCCGTCTGCGTGGATCGTGAGCGCAAGGGTCGTCCAGGCGATCGCCGAGTTGATCTGGAAGTAAGGCTTGCCGCGTACGCTCCTCGGCGCCGGCATACCGGTGCGACCACCCGCGGTTTGCGTGAAACGCACCCAGCCGTCACCGACCTCGGCGTTCTGGAGCGTCGGCATGGCAACCGCCGGGACGGCGATCTCCTTGGGTCCGAGCTTGAGCCTGGTCAGCCCGATCCGCCCTCGGCCTGTCTGACCGTAGTCGCTGATCTTGCCGTCCTCCACCTCGATCCACGCCCGCAGCTCGTTCGCCTCGCGAAAGAGATCGGCGCGATGCATGGTCTCGAGGTGGTCGATGCGGTCCGGCGGTGGGTAGTCGTAATGCGCGACACCCATCGTGAACGGGAGCTTCGGCAGCCCTTCGACTGCCTCCGAGGGAATCCACGAGATGGAGGTGACGGAGGACTGGATCCGCATTAAGTGCCCCTTTCGCGACGCGTTGATTTGCGATTGAGCCTATGCCCCGCTCCACGTGCTTACAAGATCAGTGGGCTCCATGATCGGCGCTTGACAGGCGAAGTTCTCGCAGACGTAGACCGCGGGACGCCCGTCGACGAAGTCCTTTCCCTGCAGGAGCGGGACGTCCTCGCTCGGACCGAAGGCGACGACCGCGTTCGGATCGAAGGAGGCGAGAGCGGCGCGCGCGACCTCGGTTTCCGGCCCACCGATCACCGCCAACTCCCGAGGCCGGGAGAAGTGGAGATCGAGAGCGTTGAGAGCGTGTCCGAAGGCCGAAGGGGCCTGTGGGAGCAGGCGTGCCACGAACCGGAAGACCCCCACCGCTTGTCGCTCGAGCTCCGCGTCGCCCCACAAGCGCCCCAGCCGCAAGAGGACGTACGCAAGCATCGAGTTCCCGGACGGCGTCGGGTGGTCGTCGAAGTCCTTCTTGCGCGCAACGAGCTGTTCGCCGTCGACGGCCGTGAGGAAGAAGCCGCCACCTTCGTCGCCGAAGAGCTCGATCGCGAGGAGTGCGAGGCGGCGCGACTCCTCGAGCCAGCGCAACTCGCCGGTTGCGACGTGCAGCTCGTAGAGGCCGTTGGCCACGTCCGCGTAGTCCTCGAGCACGCCTGCATGCCGTGCCTCGCCCGAACGCCAGCTGCGGAAAAGCCGTCCCTCCGGCGTCGACAGCGAGCTGAGGAGGAACGCCGCGAGCCCACGCGCCGCTTCGACGTAGTCGGCTCGGTCGAGGCGCCGCCCGGATTCGGCGAGCGCCGCCAGCGCAAGCCCGTTCCAGGATGCGATCGCCTTGTCGTCGCGTAGCGGCTTCGGCCGCAGCTCGCGCTCTGCGAACAGCCGCGTGCGTGTGTCGCGATCGAGGTCGCCGCGAATGATGAAACGCCCGTGCTCGAAGGGCTGCAGGAGCTCGTGCGGAACGTCGTCGTCCTTCGTCCACGTGTACGTCAGGCCCTCGACGCCGTCGGTGTCGGCGTCCTGCGCCGAGGCGAAGCCGCCTGCGGGCAACCGCAGCTCCCGCAGCATGTAGTCGAGCGTCTCGACGGCGACCTCGCGGTAGCGCTCGTTTCCGGTCACGAGCCAGCCGTGCAGGTACACGGGTACGAGCAGCGCGTTGTCGTAGAGCATCTTCTCGAAGTGCGGCACGAGCCACTCGCGGTCGACGGAGTAGCGGTGAAAGCCTCCGCCCACGAGGTCGTACATGCCTCCGAGCGCCATGCTGTCGAGCGTCTTGGTGGCGGGCTCCAGCTCTCCGCGCCGCAAGAGGAACTCGAGCACCGAAGCCGGCGGAAACTTCGGCGCGGTGCCGAAGCCGCCCCACACGGGATCGAGCTGCTGACGTAACCCCCGCACGGCGTCCGACAGCAACGAGGACGTGAGCGGCTCACGCGACGGCTCCGAGGTCCGGCGCAGCTGCTCCGTGATCGCACTCGCGTCGCGCTCGATGTCCCCGCGCCGATCGCGCCATGCATCCGCGACGGCCTGCAGCAACTGGTTGAAGCTCGGCAGACCGTGGCGCGGTTCGGGCGGGTAATACGTGCCGCCGAAGAAAGGCTCGCCCGCCGGCGTGAGAAACACGGTCATGGGCCAGCCGCCGTGGCCGGTCAGCGAGACGACTGCGTCCATGTACACCGAGTCGACGTCCGGCCGCTCCTCGCGGTCGACCTTGACCGGGACGAAACGCTCGTTCATCAACGCAGCGGTCAGCTCGTCCTCGAACGACTCGTGTGCCATCACGTGACACCAGTGGCAGGCTGCATAGCCCACGGAGAGAAGGATCGGCCTATCTTCTTCACGCGCGCGCGTGAGTGCCTCCTCTCCCCACGGATACCAGTCCACGGGATTGTCGGCGTGCTGTAAGAGGTACGGGCTGGTTTCGGCTGAAAGCCGGTTCACGCTCGCACCGTAGCTAGCCGCGTACGCGACGCCACGCCTCGACGCCCACGGTGATTAGCGCCGCGAGTCCGAACGCGACGAGCAGGGCATAGATCGGCTGGTCCTTGAACATGCGTCCGCCGAAATAGCCGAGCAGCCCTCTGTACAGCGCCCACAGGATTGCAGCGGCGAAGACGTACGGCGCGAACCTCGTCGGCCAGCGCAGGTGCACGAGACCCGCAGTGAAGGTCGTGGCCGTGCGACCGCCCAGGATGGAACGCGCGATCGATCGCGCGCTGCGCCTGCTCGGGCTCGGCGTACCCGACGTCGTCGCCGCGGACGACCAGGGGCGCATGGACGTCGGCGCGTTGCGCGAGGCGTTGCACGCAAGTGACGGGCCGACAATCGTGTGTGCGCAGGCGGGAGAGGTGAACACGGGCGCCTTCGATTCCTTCGACGACATCGCTGACGCGACAGCCGAGAAGGGTGCGTGGCTCCACGTCGACGGCGCGTTCGGCCTCTGGGCAGCCGCCAGTCCGAAGCTTCGCCACCTCGTGCTCGGCGTCGAGCGAGCGGCTTCGTGGATCACGGACGCCCACAAATGGCTGAACGTCCCCTACGACTCGGCGCTCGTGCTTTGCGCCGATCCGGAGGCGCATCGGGCCGCGATGACCGTCAGCGCCTCCTACCTCATCCAGGACGACACCCGCGCGGTACGCGACCAGGTCGACTGGGTGCCGGAATTCTCTCGCCGTGCGCGCGGTTTCGCGGTCTATGCCGCGTTGCGCTCGCTCGCCGGAGCGGGCTTGCCGAGTTGGTCGAACGCACCTGCGACTGCGCACGGCGCTTCGCTGAGGGAGTCGCCGAACTGGAAGGCGTCGAGGTGTTGAACGACGTCGTCCTCAATCAGGTGCTGTTCCGCTTCGAATCCGACGACCGCACCGACGGCGTGCTGCGCGCCGTGCAGGAAGCAGGCGACGTCTGGATGAGCGGGACGATCTGGGACGGACGCCGAGCGATTCGCCTCTCAGTCTCGAACTGGCAGACAGAGGACGAGGAGGTCGACCTCGCGCTCGACGCCTTCAGAACCGCCGCGAGTCAACTACCCGCCCACGTGCCGGCGCGGTAGACCTGGCCCTCGAGCCGGCGCCCGAGCAGGCCCTCCAGCCAGGTCGAAGTCTCGATCAGCGCGTCCAGACTCACGCCGGTCTCGACACCGTCGCCTTCGAGCAGGTAGACGAGATCCTCCGTCGCGATGTTTCCCGTCGCGCGCGGTGCAAAGGGACACCCGCCAAGGCCGCCGCACGACGCGTCGAACAACGTCGCGCCGGCTTCGAGCGCGGCGACCGCGTTCGCGTAACCGGTGTTACGCGTGTTGTGCAGATGCACTCCGGGAGCGTGTGTCCGCTGCACGAGGTCGCGGACCTGTCGCGGGGTGGCGACGCCGATGGTGTCGGCCAGGACGACTTCGGCGGAGGAAAAACGCGCAGCCAGCTCGGCGACGACGCCAGGATCGACACGACCTTCGAGGGGACAGCCGAACGCAACGCTGATCGTTACCGTCACAGGCAACTCGGCGCGCTCGATGATGTGTGCAGCAGCAGCAACCGCCTCCTCCACGGATTGGTTCGCGTTTCGCGTGCTGAAGCTCTCCGTGGCCGCCAGCGTGAAGTTGACGCGATCGAGACCGGCTGCGATCAGCCGCTCGTATCCCTTCTCGTTCAGGGCCAGACCCGAATACTCGACACCCTCCCGGCGCTCGATCGCGGCCACCACCTCTTCGGCCCCCGCCATCTGCGGCACTGCATCCGCGCGCACGAAGCTTGCCGCCTCGACACGCCGGATCCCCGCTCGGGCAAGTCGGTTGACGAGCTCCGCACGAACCGCCGGCGCGAGCGTCTCGGGCTCGTTCTGCAGACCGTCACGCGGTCCTACGTCGCAAATCGTCACGCGCACGACGAGGCTACTTCGGCCGTTCGAGCTGCCTCAGGATCTCCCCCACTTCGCCCGCGAGATCCTGCGCCAGCTCGACTTCCTCGTCGTTGAAGTGGCGGCCTTTCTCGCCGTAGACCTCCACGAGCCCCCACGCTCCATCCTCCGCCTCGATCGCGACCATCAGCAACGCGTCGTAACCGAGCTCCTGCAGCAGCTTCACCTCGTTCGGGTCGGGCTCGGGATCGTTCTGCGACACGGTCTGCGGCTGCCGCTCCTCGATCACCAGGCGCGTGAGTGGATAGTCCGAGATCAGATAGCCGTGTCCGAGCCGGTCCGGTTTGCCGCTCTTCTGATGCTGCATCAGGTCGACGAGGAGGTCGCCGATCACACGGGAGATCGTGCAGGCGGGCGCATCGAGCAGCTCGACGTAGGCGCGCGCCGTCGCACCCAGCAGACCCGGGACGGTGGTCTCGGCGCGAAGCCGCTCTCTGACGGCCGCGACGTCGCCGGGCTGATCCACGCTCACGAATCGATCTTAGGGACCGTCTAGTCGTCGAAGCCGGAGGCGTCGACCTTCTCTGGCTCGATCAGCACCTTGACCCTGGTCTCGTCGGGGTTGCGCCACGGATACTCGTCCTCGCCGAGGTACTTCTTCGCGAGCTTGTCGATCTGCGCGTCAGCACCCTCTTCCGTCAGCTCGGCGGGGCCGCTCACCGCGACCCATTTGAACGAGTCGTTCGGATCGACCATCAGTAGCGAAGCCCGCGGATCGCGCTCCAGATGCTTCGTCTTCGCCCGTCCTCGGGCCGTGTTGAAGGAGACCTTCCCGTCCTCGACATCGACCCAGACGATCGTGGCGTGGGGCGATCCATCCGCCCGCAGGGTGGTCACGACACCGACGTTCGGACTCTCGTCCAGGAACCTGCGGGGTTTCTCGCCGAGCTTCGCCATTCCTCACCTCCGGTTGTTTCGACCAACAACGACGCGAGCAGTTAGCGTCTTCCCCCAATGGGCGTCCTCCTACCCGTGGGCACGAAGAAAGGGCTCTTCCTCCTCCGCAGCGACGCCGATCGCAAGAAGTGGGAGCTCGAGGGCCCGCTGCTGCCGGGCTGGCCCGTGTACCACGCAATTGTCGATCCCCGCGACGGCGTCCTCTATGCAGCGACGAACAGCTTCATCTACGGCGGGACCGTGCACCGCTCTCGCGATCTCGGCCGGACCTGGGAGCGCGCCGAGGAGATCGGCCTCCCGGAGGAATCGGGCCTCAAGCTCAACGCGACCTGGCACGTCGAGCCCGGCAACGGCTCGGAACTGTGGCTCGGAGGCGACCCGGGAGTGCTGTTCCGTTCGGACGACGGCGGCGTCACCTGGGAAGTGAACCGTGGCCTCCTCGAGCATCCGACTCGGGAGCAGTGGCAGCCCGGCGCGGGCGGTATGTGCTGCCACTCGATCCAGGTCGTGGACGGCACGATGTACATCGCCATCTCTGCGGCCGGTGCGTTCCGCAGCGAGGACGGCGGCGACAGCTGGACGCCGATCAACAAGGACGTCGCAGCCGATTTCCACCCCGAAAAGTACCCGGAGGTCGGCCAGTGCGTGCACAAGCTGCTCGCGCATCCCGCGCGACCGGACCGGCTGTGGCAGCAGAATCACTGCGGCGTCTACCGGTCCGACGATCGAGGCGACAACTGGGAGCGACTCGACGGAAACGGGCTGCCGTCGGACTTCGGCTTCGCGCTCGCGCTCGACGCTGAGGATCCTGACGTCGCCTACGTCATTCCCGAGGTGTCGGGCGAACAACATTTCACGCCCGACGGCCGGCTCGGCGTTTACCGCACCGCCGACGGCGGCGACTCGTGGCAGCTCGCGTCGAACGGGCTCCCCGACCGCGCCTGGGCGGCAGTGCTGCGGGAGGGCTTCGCGTACGACGACGCTGGGCTGTACTTCGGGACGCAGAGCGGCTCCGTGTGGAGCGCACCGCGCGGCGGGAGCGAGTGGATCGAGGCGGCGGGGAACTTGCCGCCGATCCTTTCGGTCGAAGCTGCGCACGTCTGACGTGGCGATCGTGCTCCTGCCTGGAACTCTCGCCGCGGAGGCGGGCGGGGAGAAGCGCTTCGAGCTCCATGCTGCGACGGTCGGAGAGGCCTTGCGTCAGCTCCCGGTCGCAAACCTCCTGCTGGACGAGGCGGGCCAGCTCCGGCGCCTCGTCAACGTCTTCGTCGACGGTATCGACGTCCGCGGCGGCCGTCTGCTGGATGAGCCCCTGGGCGAGGAGTCGGAAGTCCGGATCGTCGGCGCGATCGCCGGCGGCTGAACGCGGGGGCAGTTTGTGGCTCTGAGCCACTAAAGTCGGAATCAAGGCCGTCCGGGACGGTGCCGATCCTTGATCCGTGCGGGTGATCGCGGTACTCCTCGTCGTCGTCGGCGGCCTCGCGGCACTCGGGTTCGCGCGCCATGAGGAACGCGTGCGTGAGCAGGACCAGCTGGCGGCGATCGCCAGCGACCTCGCGGGCCGAGCCGTCGGTGTGCGCTGCCCGAGCTTTGTGGCGAGCCTGGTCGATACGCGAGTCGAGGGGGGACGCGTGCAGTTCGACGAGACCGGGCGTCCTGCGAGACATACGGATCTCTCGCCGGAGACGTGCAAGGTTCTCCGTCATCTCGATCGCATCGACTTCACGTGCATCGAGCGCGGCGACTGCGGTTTCAAGGAGTTCTCCGCAGGCTGGGCCGCGCACACGCTCGCCCACGAGTCGTTCCACCTGCGCGGCTTCCAGGACGAGGGCGTGACCGAGTGCTACGCACTGCAGAACACGGCGTTCGTGGCGGAGCGACTCGGCGTACCGAAACAGCAGGCGCAGGATCTCCAGGCCTGGTTGTACAAGCGTGGTTACCCGAACGAGCCCTCGGAGTACCAGTCCCCGCAGTGCTACGCCGGAGGGCCGTTGGACCTCCGCCCGCACGAGTCCCGCTTCCCCTAGTTACTTAAGTGTTGTAGGGATGTTCTTGATCTTGCCGGAGATGATGTCCGCGCGGATCTGCATGACCTTTGCGACTTCGGACTTCGGCACCTTCGGGCTGATCTTGCCGACGGCGACGCCGTTGTCCTTGAGGCCGAAGACGATGTTCCCACCTTTGAACTTCCCGTCTGCGACGAGCTTGATCGCATCGAACACCGCCGTGTCCACCCGCTTCACCGCGCTCGTCAGGATGTGCGGCCCGAGGAAGGACTGGTCGGCGTCGACGCCGATACCCCAGACGTTCTGCTCCTTGGCCGCGTCGAGGGCGCCCAGACCGCAGCCACTCGCCACCTGGAAGATCACGCCTGCCCCCTGCTCGATCTGGTTCAGCGCGATCTGCTTGCACTTCGCCTGATCGTTCCAGTCCTCCGAGTAGGCGTTCAGCGTCGTGATGCCGGGATCCGCGGCCCTGGCTCCCGCCTGGTAGCCGGCGATGAAGCGATCAACGGGCGGCTGCTTCTGCCCACCGACTGAGCCGATGATGTCCTTCCCGGGGAGCCGCTTCTCCTCCAGGCCGGCAAGGTACCCGACCAGATAGCCGGTCTCCTGCTCCTTGAAGAGGAGGCCGAGGAGATTCGCTGGCTTGTGCTTTTCCTCGGTCTGGCTGACGTCCACAACCGCGAACTTCGAGGCCGGGAAGTTCGTCGCCACCGCGTCGATCGCATCCGCCTCGGTGAAGCCGACTCCGATGGTGAGGTCATAGCCGCCGCGCGCGAAAGCCGAGAGATTCGGAAGGTACTCCTGCGACGACTTCGCCTGGTAGACGCGCTGCCCGACTCCCAATTCTCGCTGCGCCCTCAAGAGCCCGACGTACGAGAGGTGGTTGAAGCCGCGGTCGTTGAGGCCCCCGACGTCGGTGACGAGGCCGACCTTGATCTTCTTGCCGCTGCTGCTGCCACTGGTCGTCGTGTTGGCCGTGGACTTCTTGCCGCCCCCACAGCCTGCAGCGACGAGGAGCACGAGGACGCCGAGGAGGGCGAGCGATCTGTTCATTTCTGGCCTTTCCGCTAAGGTTTGCGACTATGGGGCGAAAACTATGAGCGAGCCTACCACGCGGCACCCGACTCCCGCCCACGTGACGCTCGCAGTCGTTCTGCAGGTGCGAGACGGCGTGCTGCAAGCGCTCCTCTGGCAGCGCGCCCGGGAGCCGTTCAAAGGACGTTGGTCGCTTCCAGGCGGTTATCTCGCCGAGCGCGACACCCTCGAGGATTCGATCCGCCGCCACCTTGCGGAGAAGGTCGACGTCCGTGAGCTGTCGCACCTCGAGCAACTCGAGACGCTCAGCGATCCAACGCGCTCGCCGCGCGAATGGCAGCTCGCCACCGCATACCTCGGGCTCGTACCAAGTGACATCGACCCAGAGCTTCCCGGCGACACCGATTGGCACCGGGTCGACGACCTTCCCCCGCTTGCGTTCGACCACGGCTCGATCGTGCTTGCTGGGCGCGAGCGCCTGCGCGCGAAGCTGTCGTACACGAACCTCGGATTCGCGCTCGCACCCGACGAGTTCACGATTTCCGAGCTACGCGATCTCTACGCCGCGGCGCTCGGACACGACGTCTCGGCGACGAACCTCCAGCGTGTCCTGCTTCGTCGTGAGGTCCTCGAGCCCACCGGCCGGCAGCGCGCGTCCGGGCCCACCGGCGGTCGCCCGGGCTCGCTCTTCCGGTTCCGAACCTCCGAGCTCGAGATCACGGATCAGTTCGCCGTGCTGCGGCCGCCGGGACCTGCGCGCCTTCCTGTCGCGTAATTCTCCCGAATGGACCTCCGGGGACTTCCAACTCGTAGAGTCGGTGCGCGATGGCGGGCTCTCGAGGCGACGAGCGCGCCTGGATTCGGGGCGCACAGTCGGGATCTGTCCCCGACCTCGAGGCGCTGTTCCGGCACCACTGGCCGCGCGCCTACCGCGCCGCGTATCTCGTCGTCCACGACTCCGCCGCAGCGGAAGACATCGCGCAGGAGGCGTTTCTCGCCGCGGTGCGTGGGCTCGACCGCTTCGACCGCCGCAGGCCCTTCGGTCCCTGGCTGCACCGAATCGTCGTCAACCGTGCGATCGACTGGTCTCGATCGCGGGCGTTGCGACGTGAGTCGAGCGATGCGCGGCTCGGTCTCGTTGCCGCTCCCGCTCCTCCGGACGGGGAGCACGCGCAGACCCTGGCCGCTGCGCTCGCCGACCTCTCGCCGGAGCATCGAGCGGTGATCGTCATGCGACATCTTCTGGAGTACACCCCGGGCGAGATCGCGGAGGCCCTCGGGCTGCCGCGAGGCACGGTCAACTCGCGGCTTCGGCGCGGCCTCGACGAGCTCGCCGGAAAGCTCGACGAGGAGCTGCAGTGAGTCGCTGGGACGAGCCGGTACCCGGGGAGCGCGAGGGCGGAGACCGCACGTGGAGCGTGGTGCGGGACGCCTTCGAGGAACGAATCCGCGTGCCGCACAAGCGCGACTGGCGGCCGATCGCGATCGCCGCTGCCGTCGGAGCCGTCATTGCCGGGGCCGTGACGCCGCCTGGGCACGCAGTCCTCGGTTCTCTCCGCGACGCAGTGCGCGGCGAGCGGAATGCGGCACCGGCCCTGCTTTCGCTGCCCTCGCCCCACTCTCGGCTGCTCGTGCAGTCCGTCGAGGGAGCATGGGTCGTGCAGAGCGACGGCTCGAAGCGTCTTCTCCGGGGCTATCGCAACGCGACGTGGTCACCGCACGGTCTGTATCTCGCGGCGGTTCACGGCAACGAGTTGCGCGCGCTCGAGCCGAACGGCGCAGTCCACTGGTCGATCGGGCGGGCGGGCGCCATCCGGAATCCGCACTGGTCCTTCGACGGCTATCGCATCGCCTACTTTGCCGGCCCCACGTTGCGGGTGATCTACGGCGACGGAACACATGACCGTGCTCTGACGCGCGATGCAAGGCCAGGCGTGTCAGCGTGGCAGCCGGCATCGCATGCGCTCGCGTACTTGAACCGAGCCGGCAACATTGTCATACGCAACGTCGACCAGCCTCTGCATTTCGCAGTGATCCGCACGCGGCTCACCCCGCGGCAGCTCCAGTGGACGCGCGACGGGCGCCTGCTCGTCGCGACCGGATCGCACGGCATCGGCGTCTTCGCGCAGCGCGGGCCCCAGCAACGGCGGATCGACACCGGCGTCGGAACGATCGAGACGTCGGCATTGTCCCCGGACGGGAAGCACCTCGCGTTCATCGAGACGCGAGCCGGTCAAAGCTCCTTGCAAGCAACCGGAACGACGACGGGTCCGACCCGCGAGATCTTCAATGGAGCGGGGATCTTCAGCAACGTCGTCTGGGCGCCGGACGGCCGCTCCGTCCTGCTCGACTGGAGCAGCGCCGACCAGTGGCTCTTCATCCACTCGCTGTCGGTCGAGAAAGTCGATGCGGTCTCGAACATCAGCGCCGATTTCGGCAAGGAACCGTCGCTCGTGGGCTGGTGCTGTCCGTAGGCGCGTGCTACCGTCAGTGCCGTTCCCGGCGACAAGGAGGTCGAACACATGACGATTGCACTTGCCTCCTTCCGAAGAGCCACGCGGCTCGTCGTCTAGCCGGCACCAACTACACACTTAGCGCGAGTCCGTGAGCTGATCCGCCTCGCCGCGGCGTCGCTTGGGATGCCGCCTGAGAGGACGTACGGGCTCTGCTCGTGCGTCCGTTTCATGCGGAGCTTCGTCGTTTGCTCACTCACAAAGGAGACTCGCTTTGCCTGCTCTGGATGCGCTCGGATGGGACGCCGAACGGGTGTCCGCCTTCGAGCAACTACAAGACGACAATCTGTTTCCGGCCCGCGTGGCGGCGCAGCACCGCGGCGAGTTCGTGCTCTTCGCCGAGGAGGGCGAGCTGCGCGCGCGAGCCGCCGGTCGCCTTTTCTACGAACACGACGTGGGCGGGCAGCTGCCTGCCGTCGGCGACTGGGTCGGGGTGATGCCACCCGCAACGATCGCGGCGATCCTGCCGCGGCGAAGCGCCTTCATCCGCAAGAACGCCGGCCAGGATTCCACCGAGCAGGTGCTGGCGGCGAACGTCGACGCGGCTTTCCTGCTCGCCGGCCTCGACGACGACTTCAGCCTGCGGCGGCTCGAGCGGTACATCACGACCGCCTGGGAAAGCGGCGCTCAACCGATCGTGGTGCTGACGAAAGCCGACCTCTCCCCAGACGTCGGCGCCGCCGTGCTCGAGGTCGAGACGGTCGCCATTGGCGTACCCGTCCACCCGGTCTCGAACGTCAGCGGCGACGGGCTGGCTGCACTCGATGATTACCTGCAGCCCGGCCGGACGGTCGTTCTCCTCGGCTCCTCCGGGGTCGGCAAGTCGACGCTGCTGAACCGGCTTGCCGGGTCAGAGGTGATGCTGACGCGCGAGGTCGCAGCAGACGGGACCGGGCGACACACCACGACGCACCGCGAGCTCGTGCGCCTGCCGGGAGGCGGTCTGGTGATCGACACTCCTGGCTTGCGCGAGCTTCAGTTCTGGGAAGGCGATCTCGGCGCCGCCTTCGAGGACATCGAGGCGCTCGCGCTGGAGTGCAGGTTCCGTAACTGCGCACACATGCGCGAGCCGGATTGTGCCGTCCTGGGGGCGGTCGACGACGGCACGCTCGAGCTCGACCGGTTGCGTTCCTGGCGGAAGCTACAGAGGGAGCTCGAGTCGATCGCTGCGCGCACGGACGCACGTCTCCGCATCGCACGGAAGAAGCGCTGGAAGCAGATCGCCTCCGTCGCGCGGCAGAAATCGAGGCCGTAGGTCTACGCGACTTCGCAGCCGAGCAGCTGCAGCGCCACGAGCGAGCTCTCGACGAAGCGTCGTGCTTCGTGCGCGGTGCCGAAGACATACGGTCCGGCGCTCTTCGGCTGCCCTGAAATCTCGTCGACCGGATAGACGTCTGCAGCGACGACCCACTCCGTCCCGTAGTCGGCACAGGTCAGGCGCACGACCGGCCTCCCGTCCTTGCGCACCGCGGAGACGAGCTCCCGGACGGCGTTGAGCGGGAAATTCATCCGCCGCTGCGGCCCAAGACGTCGACCGACACGACCTGCCGGCCGTCGATCGTCGCGTCGCCGATGGCAACGGTGCCGCCGGCCTCGGCTTCGTCGATCACACGCATGCCCATCTGCTTCGCATACTCGAAGTCGGTCGCTTCGGCGACCAGAAGTGTTGCCCCGCTGGCCAGTGTCACTTCGACTCGATAGATCGGTTTCGGCTCCGGCTCCGGCTCCGGCTCCGCCACCGCGGGCGTCCGCGACTCGGCCAGTGCCATCTGCGTGATCATCCCTTGCGGCTCGTGGGCCCGCGCGATCGCATCCTTGATGTCAGAGCGAGCCGCCGTCACGAGCCGGATCGGCCCGTGCAGGGCGTCGCGCAGCCTGGTCAGATGCGATGCGTTGTCCGCATCCGGCACCGCCACGAGGGTGCAATCTCCCTCTCGCCGGAGGGGCAGGGCGCAATACATCTCGGCAACCGAGCGCGGGAGCAGGTGCACGACCTCGGGATCCACCGTGTACTCCGTGAGGTCGACGAACTCCTGTCCGTGCTGAGCTGCGAGCAGGCGGGTCAAGTCGCGTTCCGGCAACCCGTAGTCGAGCAGAACCTCACCGAGCCGGCGTCCGCTCTCGGCTGCTTCCGCAAGCGCTCTGTTTACGGTCTCGAGTGGCATCAGCCCCGAGCGAACCACGAGCGTGCCAAGGGGATAGCTCCGCATCTCAGCGGTGCTGAAAGGGGGGATGGTCGGCGAAGCCGACGCCGCTTGGCTGGTCTCGAACATAGTCATCCTTGCCGCAGGTCTCCAAGAACAGCGTCGGCGGATCGGGGGTCGGCGTCTACCCCCCGAAAGAGCTAACTCGATGCAGTTAGGCGGTCAGCGTGCTCGTGTGACCTTGCTCAGACCCACGGGATAGTCGGCATCGAGCCCTTTGGCATGCGCGAGCGCTCCCGCAAAGAGCTGTCCCGGCACGACGGAGAGAAGCGGCGAGAGAATCGGGTGCGACGGCTCGGGCACGGGCAGGACGTAGAGAGCCCCTTCGATCTCGGTCGCCGCATTTCCGCTCGCGACGACGGTCGCTCCCGCTTCGATGACGCGGGCGGCCGCCTCGACGACGGCGGGCAGGCTTTCGTCTCGAGATGCGATCGTCCAGACCGGGAACATCGAGTCGAGCGCCGCGATCGGCCCGTGCGCCAGATCGGTCGCCGTGAGGGGCTCCGCGGCGACGCGGCACGTCTCGGTCAGTTTCAGTGCGACCTCACGCGCCGTTCCGAACTCGATTCCCCTCCCGATCACGTACATCCGACCGACATACGCAAACGCCATCGCGACGTTCGAGACCGCCTGCTCGAGCGACTCGAGCGTCTCCGAAAGCTGATTCGAGACGCGGCGCAGTCCCTCGGCGATCTCGTCTCCTCGCCCCGCCGCTCCTCCCGCCACCCATACCAGGGCCGCCAGCGTGTTGAGGAACGTCTTCGACGCTGCCACCGCGCGCTCGGGGCCGGCCGCGAGACCGAGGGTGGCATCGGCGGCCAAGGCAAGGCTCGAGTCGGTTCCGTTCGTGATCCCGATCGTGAACGCCCCGCGGCCGCGCGCCCGCTTCACGTACTCCACGACGTCGGGCGTTTCACCCGACTGCGAGAGGCCGATCACAACCGAGTCGGAGAGATCGATCTTCGCGTCGTAGTACACGGTGAGCGAGATCGAGTCGCGCATCGCGGTCCATCCCGGCAGCAGTCCGAACGCGTACACGCCGAACGACGCTGCCGCGTCGGATGAGCCGTGACCGACCAGCCGGACGACCGAGGGCCGCCGCTCTCTCATCACCTTGGTGACCGCGTCGAAGTCGGGCTTGTGATCGAGCAGCCGCAGGAGCGCTGCAGGCTGCTCCCGGATCTCCGCGAGGAACAGCTCGCCCGGATTGCGCGGACCAGCGGCCGGGGGCATCAGAGTTCCAGCCGCTCGCCGCTCGCCGGATCGAAAAGGAGCGCTTCGTCGGCCCGCGGCCTGAGCGTGACGCGATCTCCCTGCCTCGGCGCCTTGCGCGCCTCGGAGCGCGCCACGAGCTTCGTCGTCTCCCCACCCAGCTCTGTGCTGCAGAAAACGAACGCGTCGGCTCCGACGTCTTCCACGACATCGACCTTCGCCGGAATTCCCTCTTCTGCGACCTCCAGCGACTCGGGCCGGACACCGATCACGAGGCTCGTTCTCCCGTTGGCGACCACGCTCTGCGGCAGCGGCATGTCCACACCGCCGAAGGACGCGGCGCCGTTCGACACCGGCACGGTGCAGAGATTCATCGCAGGCGACCCGATGAACCCGGCGACGAACACGTTCGCCGGCCGCTCGTAAAGCTCCCTCGGCGGTCCGCACTGCTGCAGGTGCCCCTCATGGAGAACCGCGACCCGGTGCCCGAGCGTCATCGCCTCCGCCTGGTCGTGGGTCACGTACACGGTGGTTATGCCGAAGTCGGCCTGAAGCGCTGCGATGTCTGCTCGCATCTGTACTCGCAGCTTCGCGTCGAGGTTCGACAGCGGCTCGTCCATCAGGAAGACGCTGGGAACGCGCACGATTGCCCGGCCCATGGCGACTCTTTGCCGCTGACCTCCCGAAAGCTGGCCCGGCTTCCGCTCGAGGTACTCCGACAGGCCGAGGAGCGTCGCGACCTCCTTGACTCGCTTGTCGCGCTCTGCCTTCTTCACCTTTGCGATTCGCAGCGGGAACCCGATGTTCGCAGCGACCGTGAGATACGGGTAGAGCGCGTAGTTCTGAAAAACCATGGAGACGTCGCGCTCCTTCGGCGGAGCGTCGCTGACGTCGCGATCGCCGATGTAGACGGCGCCTGAATCGACCTCTTCCAGACCGGCAAGCATGCGGAGCGCCGTCGTCTTGCCGGACCCCGACGGACCTACGAGGACCATGAACTCCCCGTCGTGGACGTCCAGGTCGAGGGCATCGACCGCAGGCGCATCCGTTCCCGGGTAGAGCCTGGTTGCCTGGACGTAGCGCACCTCAGCCAACGGTCGCCACTCCTTCCAGCCGGGAAAACGCCGCCCCGAGCTCTCGGCGCAGCCGAGCCTGGGCCTCAGGGCCTGCCTCGAGCTCGTCGAGCCCGAGGAGAGCAGCGCCCACGATTGCTGCCGACGCGGTCGGCCTCACGGTGACGTTCGGGGCGGCCTCGCGCAAGCCGGAATCGATCGCCGCGAGCAGATCGCCGTCGACGTCCTGCAAGACACCGCCGCCGAGCAGAACTTCCACCGGCTCGCGCATGAGATCCAACCGGGTCAACGCTACGCGGGCGAGCGCGACCACCTCGGTGGCGAGGTGTTGGACGATCTGGGCCGCGACCGCATCGTCCGCCGCTTGCGTCAGCACCAGCGGCGCGAGCTCGGTGACACGGCGTTGGTCGATGCGGCCCGCGTGAATCTCTTCGGCGAGCTCGCTGGGCGTGGCCACGCCGAAGTGCGCCGGAACGGCTCCCTCGAGGCTCGTTCGCGGGCCGCGCCCGTCTTCGCTCCGCGCCGCGGCGGAGACTGCTGCCAAGCCCAGGTCGTAGCCACCACCCCAGTCTCCGGTGATCGCGCCCAGCGCGGGAAAGCGTGCATGACGCCCGTCCGGCGCAACACCGACGCAGTTGATTCCGGCTCCGCACGTGACCGCGACGCCCCACCCGCGTTCCGTGCCCGCACGAAGGACCGCGAACGTGTCGTTGCCGACGTGAACGCTCTGTGCCCAGCCGCGCTGCTCGACGGCGATGCGCACCGCGTCTTCTTCCGCGGGAAAATCGACGCCGGCCATCAACAGGGTCGCGACCTCCGCAACTCGACCGGTGTGGTCGCCGAGCTGCGCGTCGCGCAGCGCCTCTGCCATGAGCCCCTCTACCACCGCGAGGGCTCCGTCGACTCCGAGGTGCTGAGGCGAGCTCAGCCGGCCTCGAACGAGCGCGAGCACGGAGCCATCGGCGTTGACGAGCGCGACGTCGGTCTTGGAATTGCCGCCGTCGACGGCGAGAACGCCGAGGCTCACTTTCCGATCTCCGCGTGGAACTGCGGCAGGTGCGCGGCGTCGGCCTCGAGCAACCGGTCGACAAGGTCCTCGGAGAGTGGATGCTGGCCGATCAGCGGATGAGTCAGCAATGCCTTGCGCGCGACGGCCGGATCGCCGCTGACTGCCGCCTGCGCGGCAAGCCGCTCGTAGGCGCTCACATGTTGCATCAGCCCCAGCAGCTCTGGCGCGACCGGTGGCTGTGGCAGCGGCTTCGCGCCGCCTGAACCGACTTCGGCCAGCACTTCGATCACGTCGTCGGCCGCGAGGCCCTCGACGGTCCCGTTGTTGCGGACGTCGACGACGTGAGGTTCCCCGGTGTCCGCAGCAAGCGCACCCACGAGCCCGATCGCAGCCTCGCTGTAGAACGCGCCCCCACGTTGTTCGAGGAGAGGCGGCTTCTCGACGAGCTTCGGATCGCGGTAGAGATCGAGCAGCTCGCGCTCGATCTCGGCGACGGTCGTCGCGCGGGGCATGCCGTCGAGCTGTTGGGCGAGCACGGCGTCGTGGGAGTAGAAGTAGTGGAGGTAGTAGGAGGGAATGACGCCGAGCTCGTCGAGCAGTCGTCGCGCCAGCCCGCTCTGCTGTGCGATCTCGTCGCCGTGGGCGGACATGAGATCCGCGATCACGTCCTCGCCGTCGAGCCGCACCTGGCGGACCCACGACAGATGATTGAGCCCGACCTGATCGACCTGCACGCGCGCCGGCTCGACGCCGAGCATCCGCGCGAGGCTGCGCTGAAAGCCGATCGCGACGTTGCAGAGACCGATGGCCCGGTGCCCGTGATCGAGGAGGGACCGCGTGACGATCCCGACCGGATTGGTGAAGTCGACGATCCAGGCCCCATCGGCCGCCCGCTCGCGCACACGATCGGCGATGCCGAGCACGACGGGAACGGTGCGCAGAGCTTTACCGAGCCCGCCGGCCCCGGTCGTCTCCTGCCCGATGCAGCCGCAGGCGAGCGGCACGGTCTCGTCCGAGAGGCGAGCTTGCTGACCACCGACGCGGATCTGGATCAGCACGAAGTCGGCGCCCTCGACTGCACGGTCGAGATCGTCGGTGATCTCCAGCCAACCCTGGTAGCCCTGGCGGTCGAGCATCCGCTGCGCTAGCCCGCCCACGACCTCGCGCCGTTCGGGGTCGATGTCCTGTAGCACGAGCTCGCTCACGTCGATGCGATCTCGCTCGCGCGATAGCCCCGACACGAGCTCCGGCGTGTAGGTCGAGCCGCCGCCGATGACTGCGATTTTCAAGTGCCCCTCCCGGTGATGCCGCCGAGCTTCTGGGTCGCGGGCACCAAGCCAGGGACCGCACTCGTCCGCAGCCAAGGCTGGACAAGCCTTGGTAAGGACGAGGGTGGATCCTGGCGCCGCGTGATCGCGGGCCAGGAGCCGGCATGTATTGCCGGGAGGGGCACTAGCCCTTCACCCCTGTGAGCGTCACGCCTTCGACGAACGCCTTCTGGGCGAGGAAGAACACGATGATCACCGGGGCCATGACCAGCAGAGTCGCCGCCATCGTGAGGTTCCATTGCACCTGGTGCAGGGAGCGGAACTCGGAGAGCCCGATCTGGAGCACCCAGCGGCTCGGGTTCTCGCGCGTATAGAGGAGCGGGAGGAAGAAGTCGTTGAAGGTGTAGAGAAACGAGAAGAGCGCGACGGCCGCGATCGCCGGCTTCGCGAGCCTCAGGACGACGGTGGCGAGAATGCGCAACTCTCCGCAGCCGTCGACACGGGCGGCGTCGAGGTACTCCTCGGGAATCGTCATGAAGAACTGGCGCAACAGGAAGATCGAGAACGCATCGCCGAACCAGTTCGGGATGATCAGCGGGCCCAGGCCGCCGACGAGACCCAGCTTCGCCCACATGACATAGAGGGGAACGACGGAGACGACCGGTGGCAGCATCAACGCGATCAACACGAGCCCGAAGGCGAGATTGCGGCCGCGCCAGCGGATCCGCGAGAGTGCATACGCCACCGGGATGCTCGAGACGACCACGCCGAGCGTGGCGAGACAGGCATAGATCATCGTGTTCAGGGCCCAGCGGAAGATCGGCGCCTGGTGGAACACGTCGACGAAGTTCTGCCACCGAAACGGGTTCGGCCAGAGATGCGAGGAGAGCGCCTGGCCGTTCGTCATCAGTGCCGTGAGTGCGATGAACCCGAACGGAGCTAGGAAGACGACCGCCGCCACGATCAGCATGGAGTGATTCGCGACGGCCATGAGGAAACGCCGCCGCCGGACGCTCGCCGGCGGCTTCCGCCTCGTCAACGCAGTGGGGACCGGAACGCTCGCGGTGCTCACTTGGCTGCTCCCACGTAATGCACCCAGCGGCGAGAGTTGCGGATGATGAGAACGGTGATCGTGAACGCGACGACGAGCAACAGCACCGACATCGCCGACGCATAACCCATGTTGAAGTAGCGGAACCCGTGCTGGTAGAGCTCCACGGGGTAGAAGAGGGTCGAAGCTTCGGGATACCCGAGGTTGTTGACCGTTTGGTCACCGGCCTGCGAGGCCTGTCCCGACGCGACGTTGGCCGCGACGTAGGCCTGCGTGAAGTACTGCAGCCCGGCGATGACGCCGATCACGACCGAGAAGAGGATCACCGGGCTGATCGTCGGCAACGTCACCCAACGCAGGCGCTGGAGTGGCCCAGCTCCATCCAGCTCGGCAGACTCGTACAGATGCCTCGGAACGTCGAGGATGGCCGCGAGAAAGATGATCATGATGTTGCCGACGCCCCAGAGCCCGAGCAAGACAAGGGATGGCTTCGACCAACTGGGCGACTGGAACCAGAGCGGGCCGTCGATGCCGAGATGCTTGAGCAGAACGTTCACCGGCCCTGTCGCCGGGTTGAGGATGTAGACGAACGCAAGAGTCGCCGCTACCGGTGGCGCCAGTGCCGGCAGATAGAAGATCGTCCGGAAGAAGCCCACCCCGCGCCGCGCCCGCGCAAGCATCAATGCGACGCCGAACGCGAACACCACTTGGAGTGGAACCATGACGGCGATGATCCAGAGGGTGTTCTTCACCGCCTCTCCCACTTGAGGATCCTGGGTGAAGAGATACCGGTAGTTGGCGGTGCCGATCCACTTCGGCGACGACAGCAAGTCGTAGTGCGTGAACGACAGGTACACGCTCATCACGAGCGGATAGCCGAAGAAGGCCGAGAAGCCGATCAGCCAGGGCGCCATCAGCAGCAGGACGAGGCGGCGGCGGCGCCAAGCCGCCCTCCGCCTCGCCCGGGTCCTGTCCAACGGCTGAGCAGTCGCCGCCGCGGAACTCGCCATTACGGCACTCCGCCCGCCTGCGCCTGCTTCAGCTGTGCGTCGATCTGCTTATCGAGCTTCTGCAGCCCCTTCGCGAGATCGCCGGCGTGCCCGGCCTGCCACTTGACTGCGAACGCCTGGATCAGCGAGCCATACGCGTTGCCGGCCGCGGTGATCGGGGTCGTCGTCGATTTGGGGTTCGCGAAGATCTTCAGGAACGTCTTGAAGTGCGCGTCCGGCTTGATGTCGGGCGACGTCAGCGAAGCCTTCGTCGTCGGGACGTTGCGCACGCCGTTGGAGAAGATCGCCAGTGCGTGACTGTCGGTCGTCAGGTACTTGACGAGCGCCCACGCCTGATCCTTGTGCTTCACACCTTTGGGGATGCCGATGATCGTGCCGTTGACATACCCCGCGCCGTAGAGCTCAGGATGAGCGTCGTCGACCGGAGCCGGCGCCGTGCCGTAGTCGAGGCTCGGATGCTCACGTCCGATGAACGCCACGCGCCACTCGCCGTCGATCATCATCGCGAGCTTGCCGATCTCGAACGCATGCGACGCCGAGAACTCGTCCGCAGCGCCGGCATTGAACTTCTGGAGCTTCTTGTAGCCATACCAGTCGACGAGGCTCTTCTGCCACGTGAGCATCTTCGACCAGGCCGGGTCCTTCGAGATCACTGACTTGCCACTCCCGTCGACGTACTTGGCGCCGAAGAGCGGGGCGTATGCACTCAGATCCGGAGCGTTGCCGGCGTAGAAGCCGAGGAACGGGTTGTACCCGGCGACCTTGATCGAGCCGTCGGAGTTCTTCTTCGTGAGCTTCTTCGCGTACGACGTCAGCTGCGACATCGTCTTCGGCGGGCTCGTGAGCCCAGCGGCCTTGAACATCGCCTTGTTGTAATAGAAGCCGTACACGTCCGCGAGGAGCGGCAGTGCGCACCGCTTGCCTTTGTACTGCGTGTAGTACTGCGACGTCTTCGGGAACATGTTGACGTCGATCTTGTCCTTCGACAGGAACGGCTTCAGATCGATCCAAGCTCCCGAGTTGCAGTAACTCCCCACATTTGCCGACGTGAACGAGCTGACGACGTCCGGCACTTTGCCGCTGCGGATTGCCGCGGTGATCTTGTCGTCGTTGATGCCGCCGACGACCTTCACCGTGACGTCGGAGTGCTTGCTGTCGTACTCCGCCACCACGCCCTTGAAGGCCTTGAGCTCCGCAGCGCTCCAGCCCACCCAGATCGTGATGTTGTCGACCTTCGCGCCGGACGTGCCGGCTGTGGCCGAGCTCCTCGCGGTTGCCGCCACGAGCGCCGCGCCGAGCACGAGCGCCACGAGCAACCCAATCCCCACGCGTCTCATACCCTTGCCTCCCTTGGGGTGATTGTCGTCGACCCCGATGTCCTCCTCCAGTCCCCGCCGCCGAGTGCGACGGTGATCTGGATCTCGTAAAGGTTCCGAACGAGGACTCTACGACTGAGACCAAATGGAGTCAAGCTTGACGAGAGCTAGGGCAGCAGAGTTAACTTTCTTGACGATATGGCGAAAACCGTCCCTCCAGCTGCCCGAGCCACTCCGCCGCTCCTCAAGCACCTCAACGAGCGGACCGTGCTGGAGGCGATCCGTTCGGGAGCCCCGATCTCGCGCGCCGAGATCTCGCGCCGGGCCGGCATCTCGAAGCCCACGGTGTCTCTGGCGCTGCAGTCGTTGGTCGGCGACGGGCTCGTGCGCGAGGCCGCCACCGCCCCCGGCGGCCCGAGCTACGGGGCGGTGTTCTTCGAGCCCGTGCCGGAAGCCGCCTACGTCCTCGGGCTCGACCTCGGCGCGCGCTTTCTGCGCGGCGCTGTCTGCGACCTCGCCGGCGAGGTGCGCGCGCGCCAGGACGTCGAGCTCCGCGGCGCCGACGCCGACGGGGCCCTGCGGGCAATCGCAGCGCTGCGCGAATCGCTGATTGCAGCCGCTGCGCTGCCGGTCGACCGGATCGACGGCGTCGTCCTCGGGGTGCCGGGAGTCATCGAGGCGGACGAGGCGACACTCCACCTGACCACCCCGAACATTCCCGGTCTCGAGGGCCGTGCCTTTGGCCGCGAGGTGGCCGACCTGCTCGGAGCCGACGCCACGCTCGAGAACGACGTCAATCTCGCGGCGGTCGGTGAACGCTGGGCCGGCGTCGCCCGCGGCGTCGACGACTTTGCGTTCCTTTCCGTCGGCACCGGCATGGGCATGGGGCTCGTGCTCGGCGGCGAGTTGCATCGCGGCAATCACGGTGCCGCCGGCGAGGTGGACTGGGCGCTCGCCGGAGTGTCCGAGGACGTCGACCCTTCAGCGGACGGAGTCGCAGCGTTGGCGGCGCGGATCGCACCGGCAGGCTCGGCCGGGACGTCGCTCGCGCCTCCCTACGACGCCAGGGCCATCTTCGCGGCGGCGCGGCGCGGCGACTCGCTCGCACGCACGGTCGTCGAGGAGGTGGCTCGACGCATCGCCGCGCACATAGCTCCCATCGCCGCGGTCGCGGACCCCGCGCTCGTGGTCCTCGGCGGCGGGCTCGGCGCGAACGGCGACCTGCTGCTTACGCCTGTACGCCGCCTCCTCGCCGCGTGGATCCCCTATCCGCCGCGGGTCGAGATCTCGAGCCTCGGCGAGGCTGCCGTGCTCATGGGCGCTCTGGCTGTGGGGCTGCGCTCCGCACTCGACAACGTCTTCGTGAATCGCCCACGGTCCGCACCTAACCGCTGACGTCGTTTCGCGGTAGTTACTCTGAGGACGTGAGCCGGAAACGACCGCTGACGGGCAAGGGCGCGAAGAAACTGGGCGAGCGCGAACGCGCCGTCGGTATCGAGCCGGACGACGCTGCGGCACGGTGGCTCGAAGAGCACGATCCACCACCCACGCCGCAGCCGCCGAAGGCGGCCAGCAAGTCGAAGGTACTACACCAGTGGCGCCAGCAGCGCGGGGGCTAGACAAAGTCACTTCCGGGCCGCACGCTGCGGCGTCGATCCGTCGAATCTCGGCGGCGTCGTCGACCAGCTCACGGAGCGAGGGCTACTGCTGAGCCGCCCCGCAGCGCACGACAAGCGCGTGCGGGTCATCCGGCTGACGGCGGACGGTGTCCGCTTGCGGCGTCGTCTCGTCGCATTCATGTCGGAGAACCCGGCGATCCACGCCCTCTCCTCGCACCGCCAGGACCAGTTGCTCGAAATCCTGCGGGAAGTCTCGTGACCTCCGACTTCAAGAAGTTCTGGGTCGGCCAGACGATCTCGAACCTCGGCAGCTCGTTCACGCAGTGGGCGGTGCCGCTCCTCGTGTATCAGCTCACGCACTCCGCGGTGAACCTGGGGATCGCGACGGCGGCGACCTTTCTCCCTTACCTCCTCTTCGGCCTGATCATCGGGGCATGGATGGATCGTGTCGACCGCAAGAAGGCGATGATCGGGCTCGACTGGCTGAACGCGCTGGTGATCCTGTCGATTCCGCTCGTCGCGCAGTTCGGCCACTTGACCGTCTGGTGGATCTACGGCGTCACGTTCATCCAGTCGACCGTCTTCATCGCGTTCAGCTCGGGCGAGTTCGCCGCGATCCCAAGCCTCGTCTCGACCGACGACCTCGTCACGGCGAACGGTCGCATCCAGGCCACGTACTCGGCCGCGCAGGTGGCGGGACCGCTCCTCGCCGGCGCGTTGATCTCCTTCTTCCCGCTGGTCTGGGTGATGGCTTTCGACGCGGGGTCCTTTGCGATCTCGGCGTCGTCGCTGATGCTCGTCCGCGCAAGCTTCAACAACGCCACGGAGGAGGTCAAGGAGGCGACCACCATCCTGCACGACGTCCGCGAGGGTCTGCGCTACGTCCTCGGGCATCCGGTGCTGCGGAACATCTCGCTGATGATGGCGCTGATCAACTTCGTCACGGGCACGACTTGGGCAGAGCTCGTCCTTTTTGCGGACCAGCGGTTGGATGCGAGCCAGCGGCAGATCGGCGTGCTGTTCGCTGCCGGCAGCGCGGGTGTCGTGGTCACCGGCCTGCTGGCCGGCCGGCTGCGCAAACGCTTCAGTTTCACCGCGCTCGCAATGACGTCGCTGATGCTGATGGGCGCACTGATCGTGGTGTTCGCAGGGATGCGCTGGTATTGGATCGCGCTCCCGATCTGGGCCGCCCAGAGCGGCCTCGGCATCCTCTTCAACATCAATACGGGCAGCTTGCGCCAGGCGATCGTCCCGAACCAGCTGCTCTCGAGGGTCCTTTCGATCGCGGGCGTGCTCGCATGGTCGGCGATCCCCGCTGGCGCGCTCGTGGGCGGCTGGGTCATCAGCGCCACCGACAACGTTGCGCTCGTGTACGGCTTGATCGGCATCATCACGATCTGCATCGCGGTCTTCTTCCGCCTCTTCACCGCGCTCGGCGACGCGCAACGCTACGTCGACGAACGACAGGCGGAAGAGGAGCGCATCGCCGGTGAAGCCGTCATCGCCTAGCCCCGACGTCTCGGTCACACCTACGGCACGGTGTCCGACACCTGCCGTTGGGGAGCCAGCCCGTACCACAACAACGCTTCGCGGGCGGGGCGTCACACTCCCGGCACAGTGTCTGACCCCGGGCCGTGTCGGTGTCAGCCGTGGGCTAAATGGTCGACTGCTTCCGCGAGCCAGGTTTGCGCATGCGCGGACCAGACACTCTGCTCGTGCCCACCCGGATAGATCCGGAACAGGTGCGGCACACCGGCCGCAGTGAGCTCGCGGTGGAATAGGCGGTTTTCCTCGCGGAACCGTGCGTCGCCGCTACCGACGTAGAAGGCGAAGAACGTCGGCCTCTTTGCGAACCCGCGCTTCAGGGTCTTGACGAAGGCGTGCGCGTTGGCGTTCGCGTTCGCATGTGCGGTGCCGAGATCGAGGGCGCGGTCTCCGGCCGGGTCGGTCGGATGGAAGTATCCGCTCCAGGACTCCATCACCGAGAAGGCAGGGAGATGGTGGAGCGCGAGCATGACCGCGCCGTAACCCCCTGCAGAAAGGCCCACGATCGCTCGGCCCCTTCGCCCCCTGATCGTCCGGAGATGTGAGTCGACGTAGGTCACGACATCGCGCGTGACCGCGGTCTCCCAGTTTCGCCCGGCACCCCAGTCGAGGTATTCGGGATCCGAGTCGTTGTCGCGCGCTCCCTGGGGCGCGACGATGATCGCCCGACGGCCACTGGCGGCCAGAGCCCGCGCCAGAAAGTCTGCTCCGCGATACGAGCTCGGCGTGGCCGGCAACCCGTGGAGGAAGTAGACGACGGGATACCTCCTGCTGACACTGCTCGAGTAGCCGGCCGGGAGATAGACGGCGAGCCGGAGGCGTCCTGCCACCGCCGGCGAGTAGATCGTCCGCTCGACCTTGAGCGACTGTTCGCTGCGAGTGTGGGCACGACCTGTCACGACTAGCGCTCCGAGAGCGAGAGCCACCAGACTGCCTGCGAGGACACGCATCACATCGACGGTACCGATCTTCTTCGTTGCTTAACCGGCCCTTAACCAGGCGTCGAGTAGAAGGAGAACATGTCGGCGCGCTGGCTCACGCCGGTCGCGGTCGTCGTCCTCGCGACGTTCATCGCGGTCGGATTCGTCGGCGTCGACCGCTACGGGACGAACTACTGGCTCTACCGTGGCTTCCCGCCGCCTCACGACCCGGCCTTTGTGACTCAGAGAGGGAGCGTCGAGCACATCAGTGTCGCCAGCCAGGCTCTCGGGGGCCGTAGTCAGCAGGTCTACGTCTACCTCCCGCCGGGATACGCGAGCCACCCGGCCAAGCGCTACCCCGTCCTCTACCTGCTGCACGGCTTTCCGGGCCGGCCGCTCGCGTTCCTGCTCACGGTGCGGATGGGGGTCGTCGAGGACGCGCTCGTGGCGGAGCACCAGGCACAGCCGCTCATCCTCGTGATGCCGTTTGGATCGACAGGGACCTTCACCGACAAGGAATGGGCCAACGGCCTGGGTCCGTCCGAGGGCTGGCGCACATTCGTCTCACGTGACGTGGTCCGCGCCATCGATGCCAACTACCGGACGATTGCGTCGCGCACAGCCCGAGGGATCGGCGGTCTCTCGGAAGGAGGTTACGGCGCCATCAACATCGCTCTCCATGCCCCGAAGGAGTTCTCGCTCGTCGAAAGCTGGTCGGGATACGAGGTCGCCGTGCACAACCACTCGATCTTCGGACGACAGCTCGCTGGGCTCGCACCGAACACGCCACTGGATGGGCTCCGCGTTTCAGCGTCGATGTTGCGCCGTTTGCACACGTACTTCTGGGTCTACACGGGCAAGGACGACTCGCTCCGTCGTGAGAACCGCGCCTTTGCCAGCGAGCTCACTGCCGCCGGCATCCCACACACGTACCTGGAGCTCCGCGGCGGACACAACTGGGCGCTGTGGCGCGGAATGGCCTGGCGGTCGTATCTGGTGGCATCACGGAGGCTGAGCCATGCTTAGGACCGGACGGATCGCGGCGGCATCCCTGCTCTCGTTCTGCGTCGTCGTTGCCGCGGGCGGTTGGCTCTACATCATCCAACCGCGTTCGCCGCTGCCGGGACCGCCGGTGACGGACGCCCTCCCGTTGGACGAGCTTTCCCGGCGCTCGGCTGTGCCGCTGCTCGTGTTCGTCGGAGTCTGGTCTGCAGCGGCTCTGTCGCTCGGACTGGTCGCGCGCATCATGCGCGCCGAACGGCTGACCGCAGGATTGATGCTCGCCCTCGGCGTCGGCGGCTGGGGCTACCTGCAGACCGGCCTGTCCCTGCTGATCGTCCGGCAGATTCCGGCGCAGCAGGCGTTCCATGCGGCCGCCGGCCAGAAAGCCGTCTACTTGCCGGCGACGCTGGCGGGGCTTGCCGGCGCGCTCGGCGGCCGCGCGCGCACGAGTGAACGGCCGCGCAGCCCGCTCGTCCTGGCCTGGTTCGTCGCGGCCGCGGGGACGTTGGGCGTCATCGAGGCGGTCACGCCCGACCACAGGTCCGCGCTCATTGCCGCGCTCGCACCCGAGAACGTCCACGGCGTGTCCGAGGCGCTCGTCGCGCCGCTCGGGTTAATGCTTCTCGTGGCGGCGCGCGGCCTTGCGCGCAGGAAGCACCGCGCCTGGCAGATCTCGGTCGTCGTCCTTCTCTGGCTTGTCGCGCTCCATCTCCAGCATCGTTTCGGCTACGGCGCGATCGCAACCGGACTCGTGGCCGTCGCGCTGCTCGCCCGACGCGCCGACTTCGACGCGCAAGGCGATGCCTCGGCGAACCCTCGAATCGCGCTGCGCGCATTCCTGTTCGGTACCAGCATCTTCGGCTACGCCTTCAGCGCGCTCTGGCTGAACCGCGTCATGGCCGATCAGCCCTTCACGCTCTCGTTCGCACTGCGCGAGACGCTGCGCGGTGCGGTCGGAGCGAACGCCACTGGCTCGGGTCACCTTTCCGGCTCGTTCGGCGAGTGGTTCCCCCTGTCGGTCCTGCTCCTGACCGTCAGCGCTGCGGGTCTGCTCCTGTTCGCCTGGCTCGCGCCGTGGCGTTACCGACACGCGCAGGAAGCCAGACACCGACTGCTGACGCGCGATCTCGTCGCGACCTGGGGCGTCGACACCCTCGCCCCGTTCGTCCTCCGTGCGGACAAGTCGTACTTCTTCGACGAAGAGGAAGCTTCCTTCCTCGCCTACAAGGTCGTGAGCGGCATCGCAATCGTCTCGGGGGACCCGATCGGACCGCCCGAGCGTTTTCCCGGCCTCGTCGGCTCTTTCCTCCGCTTTGCGCACGTGCGTGGCTGGCGGGTTGCGATCCTGGGCGTCTCGGAAGGCGCTCTCGGTCTCTACCGCGGCCACGGCCTCCACGCGCTCTATCACGGGGACGAGGCAGTGGTGGACACGTCGACGTTCTCCCTCGAGGGACGGCCGATCCGGAAGGTCAGGCAGTCGGTGCACCGGCTCGAGCGCAGCGGGTACACCGCGGCGGCCATCCGTCCGAGCGCGATCGGCGCCGCGCTACGCCACGACCTCGAGGCACTTGCCCGGGACTGGCGCGGGGCCCAACCGGAGCGAGGTTTCGTGATGGCGCTCGATACGCTCTTCCGCCTCGACGATGAGCATGCGCTATTTGTCATCGGCCGCGCCTCCGACGGCTCGGTCGCCGGGTTCCTGCACTTCGCGCTCTGCCGGCCCGGCTCTGCCCTGTCCCTCTCGTCGATGCCCAGGCTTCGCGACACGCCGAACGGCTTCAACGAATGGCTCGTCTGCGCGGCGATCGATTGGGCGCGCGACGAGGGCATCGAGCGGGTGTCGCTGAATTTCGCGCCCTTCGCGGCGCTGCTCGCGCCGGAAGCCGAGCTGTCGAAGCTGCAACGGCTCGAGCGCCACGCGCTGCTGCGGCTCAAAGGGCATTTCCAGCTCGACAACCTGCTGCTGTTCAATCGCAAGTTCTTCCCGGAGTGGCAACGCCGCTTCGTCGTGTACGAGAAGCGCCTCGATCTGCCGCGGGTGGGAATCGCAGCGCTTGCGGCGGAGGCCTATCTCCCCTTCAGCGGGAGAGAGCGCCCGTGACCTTGCGCCTGGCCGGCGGTCTCGTGCTCGCACTGGGCTCGGCCCTCGCGCTCAACTGGAGCTATTTCGTGCAGCATGGTGCCGCAGCGTCGTTACCGCCGCTGACTTTGCGCCGGCCCTTGCATTCGCTCGCTGCGCTGTTCGGCAACCGCCGCTGGCTCATCGGCTTCTGGACCGGGATCGGAGGATGGATCCTGTACGTCGTGGCGCTGACGCTGGCGCCGCTCTCGCTCGTCCAGGCCTGCGCTGCCGGCGGGCTCGCCGTCCTCGCTGCGCTCGCGGGCGTGCGCTCCCGCAGAGAGCGCCTCGCGGTCGTGACGTCGGTCGTCGGACTCGTGCTCCTCGCGGTCTCGCTCGCCGGCCACGTGCGGACGTCGCAGCACGCGAATCTTCGCGACGCGGCGGTGTGGATGCTTGCCTCGGTAGCGCTCGCCGGGCTTGCAGCGGGGCCTGGAGCCAGCCTCCTCAACCGCGCTGCAGGTCTCGGGATGGCCGCCGGTGTCCTCTATGCCGCGGGTGACGTCGGCACGAAGGCGGCCGTCTCCGGCGGATTCCACCCGGCGTTCGTTCCGGCGCTGCTCGCCTGCCACGGGCTCGCCTTCGTCGCGCTGCAACTGGGTTTCCAGCGCGGCAGTGCCTTGACGACCGCCGGCCTGGCGACTTTGTGGACGAACGCGCTCCCGATCGCGGCGGGCATGTTCGTCTTCGGAGATCCCTTGCCCGGAGGCGCGCTCGGGGTGGCACGTGTGGCGGCCTTCGCCGCCGTCGTGGTGGGCGCGGCGCTGCTGACCCGGCCCGGCGCCGAGCACACAGAGCAGATCGGCGAACCCCGAAGTCGGGGCCCGCGGATCGTTGGCGCCGCGATTGCAGCACTCGTTTTGCTGGTCTGCGTTGGAGCGGTCCGGGCATCCATCGATCCACCGCTCCCGGGCTACACGCTGATCGATCAGGGCTCCGCAGGCGGGACGGTCTGGAGCGGCCGCATCCCGAATCGCTTCGTTCCGACCGACACGCGCGAGACGGACATCTACTTGCCGCCCGACTACTCGCCGACGAAGCACTACCCGGTCCTCTACCTCCTGCACGGGTTCTGGGGCGCACCCTCGTCGTTCGTCGTCAGCCTCCGACTCGCCGACGTCGCCGACTCGCTCATTCGCGACGGCACGGCCCGTCCATTCATCGTTGTGATGCCGCCCGGCGGCCTGCCGGACGGCTCGAAGCGGCAGCGCGCCGACAGCGAGTGGGTAGGCGTCTGGGAAGACTTCGTGGTTCGGGGCGTCGTCCCCTGGGTAGACACTCATCTTCCGACCATCCCCACTGCACGTGCACGCGCCATCGGTGGCGTATCGGCGGGAGCCTACGGCGCGGTGGACATCGCGCTCCGACACGTCGGCGTCTTTGCCGTGGCCGAGTCGTGGGAGGGATACTTCCATCCCTTCCGTGACGGTCCGTTCAAGACTGCGTCGCCCGCGACGCTGGTCGCCCACGATCCCGTCCTCCTCGCACGGAAGGAAGCCACGGCCATCCGGTCGCACCGGCTGCGCTTCTTCCTGTCGACCGGCGGGAGCCACGGTTCGGTGAAGCGGCTCTGGACGTTCGAGTTCGACCGGGAGCTGCGCGCACTCGGGATCGCAGCTCGTATGTGGGCCCAGCCGCCGGGTGTCCCGGGGTTCGGGCGAAATCAGCTGCCGCCCGCATTGATCTACGCCGAGCCGCCCGGCAGTTGACGAGCCGGCTACTGCCGGCGCTCGGAATCGCAATCGCCGTCGCGCTCGGGGCGGCGATCTTCGCCGCGTCGACGCGGGGATCGCCGGTTCCGGCAGGCGGGCTCGAGCTCGGCGATACGGCGAGCATCGTCTTCGTCGTCGCGTTGGCTGTTGGCTTTGCGTTGTACGCCGCCGCCCTCGTGACCCTTCGACGAGGAGGACATCTCGTACTGGTCTGCACGATCGCGGTGGCGATCCAGTTGATCCCGCTGGCAGGTCCGCTGTTGCTTTCACACGACGTCTACAGCTACTGGGCCTACGGCCGCGTCGCCTCGAAGCACGACAGCGATCCGTACCGTGTACCGCCCGCCGACTTCCCGTCCGATCCGGCGACGCGGGCCGTAGCGCCTGGCTGGCGCGGGACGACCTCCGTGTACGGCCCAGCCTTCACCGCCTTCTCGATCGGGGTCGACCGCGTGACGCACGGCTCGGTCGAGGCGGTGGCGCTCGTCTTCCGAATTGTCGCCGCGGCCGCCGCGATCGCGGCGACGCTTCTCGCCGCCTACATCGCCCGGCGTAAGGCATTCGCCGCGGCGTTCGTCGGCTGGAACCCCTTGCTCGCGGCAAGCTCGGCCGGCGGCGGACACAACGACACGCTGATGTTGGCGCTGATGCTCGGCGCGCTCGCGCTCGTGTCACGACGCAAGGACGCCGGCGCCGGCGGGCTCTGGCTGCTGGCCGCCGCGGTCAAAGCACCGGCGCTCTTCCTGCTGCCTCTGCAACTCGTCCGCGCCGGCCGCCGCTTCTGGGCCGGGTGCGTCGTCGCCGGAGTAGCGGGCTCGATCGCAGCAACGGCCGCGTTCGGGAGCGGCTGGCTCAGCTCGCTTGGCCGGCTCACTCGCAACGAGTCGCGCTACGCAATTCCGTCGCGGCTCGAACAGCTCGGTGTTCCCGACCAGGCGGCGCATGCGCTCGCCGCCGCCGCACTCGGAATCGCCGCGCTTTGGCTCTTGCGACAGGCTCGAAGGGGGCGACCACGACTGGCCCTCGGTGCGTGTCTGCTTCTGTTGACGACGCCGTGGCTCTTGCCCTGGTACGCGACGTGGCCGGTCGTGCTCGCCGCGGTCGAGGAGGATGCGGTGGCGCAGGTCCTTGCACTCGGTCTGGCCGCGTACCTGCTCCCGGACCGCGTCCCCTTCTAGACGGTCGCCGTGATCGCTTCTTCCGAGTCGATCGTTGCCACGTCGTCGCGGCGGATGAGGCCGAGCACGACGACTCCCGCGGCGAGCATCAGGAACGCCCCGGCCGTGAACGCGAGCTTGTAGCCGTCGACCTGCGCCGAGGTCTTCTGGACAATCGTTGCGACCTGGCCGAAGCCGTTGACGACGTTGTTCGTCCTGCTCGTTGCGAGCGTCGACAGCACCGCCAGACCAAGGGCACCGCCGACCTGCTGGGTCGTGTTCAGCAAGCCTGACGCGAGGCCGGCGTCTCCCGCTCCGATGTTCGTCGTCGCGATCAATGTCAGCGGCACGAAGACGAGGCCCATTCCGATCGACATCAGCAGTAACCCCGGCAACAGGTCCGAGAGGTAAGTGCCGTGCGTAGGGATCCGTCCGAGCAGGAAGAGGCCTCCCGACGCCAGCGCGATCCCGATCAAAGGGACGTGCCGTGCGCTCATCCACCTGATGGCGGCCTGCGAGAGCCCGGCGCCGATCACGATGCCCGCCGTCACGGGCAGGAACGCGAGACCAGCCTTGAGCGGGCTGTATCCGAGCACGTCCTGCACGTACAGCGAGGCGAAGTAGAACATTGCGAACAGGCCGGAGACGACGAAGAGCATCGCCGCGTTCGACCCGGTCAACGACCGAATCCTGAAGATGTCCAGTCGAATCAACGGCGCTCTCGAGCGGCGCTCGATCACGACGAAGGAAGCGAGCAGCGCAGCGGCGACGGCGGCGAGCCCAAGCGTGCGTCCCGATGTCCACCCGTACTGCTGCGCCTTCACGATGTCGTAGACGAGCACGAGGAGACCGGCGGTCACCGTGACCGCGCCTGCGACGTCGACGGTTTCCGGCCGCTCTTCGGCGCGCGAGTTCGCCACGTAGCGGATCGCGAGCAAAACTGCCGCGATCCCGATCGGCAGGTTGATGAAGAACACCCAGCGCCACGACAGCGTGCTCGTGAGGAAGCCACCGACCACAAGACCAACCGCGCCGCCTCCCGCTGCGATCGCGCTCCACACCCCGAGCGCTCTCGTCCTCTCCCGACCTTCGGCGAACGTCGTGGTCACGATCGAGAGAGCTGCCGGGGAGACGAGGGCCGCACCGAGGCCCTGGAGGGCGCGGCCGCCGATCAACACGTTGGAGGTGGTCGCCAAGCCGTTCAGCAGCGAGGCGCCGGTGAAGACGACGACGCCCGCGACGAAGAGCAGCTGCCGTCCGAATAGATCTGCAGCACGACCGCCGAGCAGCAGGAATCCGCCGAACACGAGCGTGTAGGCGTTGACGATCCACTGGAGGCTCGAGGCGGAGAAGTGCAGGCTGTGCTGGATGGACGGCAATGCAACGTTCACGATCGTCGCGTCCAGGACGACCATGAACTGCGCGACGCAGACGATCACGAGGACGAGCCAGCGATTGGTCTGATCTCTGTCGGTCATCTGACGGCTGTGGGTTTCAACGACAAACCCTCCCCTTGTATTCGCTGCTTGTAACCGGGGTGTAAAAGGTTCGTGGCATCCGTTGACTCTGCCCGGCGAGGGCGCAACGGTAGCTGTGCCGTCATGCCGAGGTTCCTCCCGATCGGGAAGGAAGCCAAGGGCGCAGCAGGCTTTCTTCTCGCCGCCTTGCCAGCATTGGGGGCCCTGCTGACCGCCCTGGCGATCAGCGGAGACCTCATCGGCAGAATGGCGCGGAACCATCCGCTGGCGAGCTTCGGCGCATTCGGGTCGGCCGCGGTCGCCGTCTTCCTGGGCGCGATCGCCGCGTACGGTCTGCAAGAAGGTTCGCGCGAGGAACGCGGCGTGCTCTCCCTCGGAATCATCGTGCTCGGAGTGGCGCTCCTGTTCGGCGTCTACGCCGGAGTCGAAACCTGGGGCGACAGGGCGCAACCGAGCATCACGGTGACGCCGAAGTCGGGATCCCTCGTCGCGGTCTCCGTGCACGGGATCGGGCTCCGCTCGAGCGACCACATCGTCGTTGAGGTCGAGCAACTGCTCCGCGCCTCCGACCGCAACGGTCGGCCGACGTGGCAGCCGGGCCAGCCGCTCTACGGTGCATCGCTCGGCCCGAACGGCTCGGGCGAGATCGAGCACACCGTGAACCTTTCTCTGCCGGCCGGAGACTTCGACGGCCTCGGCGCGAGGGCATGGGTCGGCGACGAGCCTCGTCCCTGTTATACGCGCGGCAACACCACCGGCTGCGTTCGGGTCCACATCTCGCGCCCACAAGAGCGTCCCCAGCTCTCCGTCGTCTGGGAGACCTTCGTCAGAGTGCCACGGCTGCTCCTCAGGCTCAGGGCTCGCAACCTGTCTCAGCGCCCGTCGCACTCGATGACTCTGCGCGTGTTCGGCATCGCGGCAGGACAACCGCGGCGCAACCTTGCCGAATGGTCGCTCGCGCCGAATGCGGGCGGCGAGTTCGATCGCAGCCTGGCCGTGGTGGTCGGCCGCGCGTACTCGGACGTCTGCGTGGTCGCCAGCATCTCCACTCGAGACCCCGAATGTCCGGCACCCGTCGAAGACGGGACGGTGTGGATGCAGCTGGCCGTGCCGGCTGCGCACTAGCTGCATCCCTCGTTCGAGTGATTTGCCGCATGTTTTGTTGCCTTTCGCTTTCTCCTTTGCCTGACAGCAGTCAGAGGAGGAAACGATGGTTCGCCGCACCCGCTCCAGATGGTTCATCGCACTCGTGTCGGCCCTCGGCGCGGCGGTCCTGCCCGCAGCCGGCGCTGCGGACACCGGCGGGATTCCCGTGGATCCGTCCTGCATCTCGGTGCTGCCCGCACTGACGACGACTTGTCCGCAACCGGCGTCGCCGCAGCCGCAGCCCGCCAACGTCGCCTCGACACAAAGCAGCCCCTCGTCTCAGACAGGAGCGGCCAGTGTTACGGCGACTCCCGAGCTCGCGCGCTCGCTCCTGGTCGAGGTGAACCGCACGCGCCGCGCGTACGGATTGCGCCCGCTCGCGTACTCCGCGCGTCTTGCGAGCGCAGCGACCGAGCACTCGACGGCACTCGCGACAGCGGGAATGTTCACGCACAACTGGCCAACGACGGGACGGCTCTTCTCGAGCTGGATCCGTTCCTACTATCCGGCTAGCGGCTATCGCGCTTGGAGCGCCGGCGAAAACCTGGTCTGGGCATCCCCGGGATTCACTCCTGCGAGTGCCGTCCAGCAGTGGCTCGACAGCCCCACTCATCGCCGCGTGCTCTTGACGAAGTCCTGGCGCGAGCTCGGCATCGGCGTCGTGTCCGCCGTCCGGGCGCCCGGCGCATACGGAGGGCGCGATGTTCAGATCGCGGCAGCCGACTTCGGGTTCCGGAGTCACTGAGCGATGCATCGCGTCGCCTTTCTGGTTGCAGCGGCATGCGTCGCGTTTCCGGCCACGACGTCCAGTGCGGCTCTGGGGACGTTCACATTCGACGGTGGCACGAAGAAGGAGCGCGAGACCGTGGTCGCGGCCCTCGATGCGAGCTCGTTCGACTGGAGCTTGCTTCCGGGATCGATCGTGATTCACGTCGTCCACGGCGAACCTTCGCGTTCGATTCCGCACGAGATCTGGCTCGACGCCGATCTATTGCACTCGGGTGAGTTCGCCTGGGGCGTCGTGCAGCACGAGTTCGGCCATCAGGTCGACTACCTGCTGCTCGACGACGCCGAGCGCGCTCTGCTCCTGCACGAGCTCGGAGGCCGCGACTGGTGCTACAGCGTCCCTGGGCTGGCGCACAATCAGTACGGCTGTGAGCGGTTCGCGTCGACCTTTGCCTGGTCGTTCTGGCGCTCCCCGCAGAACTCCATGCGTCCGACTCATCGCGGAGACGAGTCGGCAGCGATGGCGCCGGCGAAGTTTCGAGCGCTGGTCGCGCGCTTGACGAGCCGTGCGGCGACACAAGGCGCGGCGAAGCACTGATGCCCGGCTGGTTGATGTGGACGCTCGTCGGGCTCGGTGCGTGGCTCGCCGCGTCGGTGCCGCTCGCCTTCCTTGCGGGCCGCCTGCTCCGCCAGGGGCGTACGACACGGCGCCGCGTCGTTCTCCTAGCCGGCCCGACAGCGATCCGAATTCGCGTTCGAGAGCGCTCGAGGACGCTGACCAGGTCCGGCTAGCGCACGAGGCCGCCTGTCGGACGGATCACACGCCAGATCCCTCCGAACTCGGAAACGTTCTGACACAGCACCTGCCCCGCCTTGCGATCTCCGACGTAGTAGTAGAGAGGGCGTCCTGCGTAAGTGACCTGCACGGCGCCGTTCGCCCGCCTCGTCGTGCCCAAGAGACGAGCATTCACTCCCGCGGCCGCACGCGGCCGTGTCTTCACGACATACGGCGGCCAAGCCTTCGCGCAAGCACCGGCGCAGACGCTCTTACTACGGGGGTCGCGCGTGAACCCGTAGAGCGCAAAGCCGCGGCCGTCGAAGAGGACTCGACCGTAGGAGGACGCGCCGACGGTGAGCGTCGATGGCGGGCCCTGTGCTGAAGCGAGAGCTCCCGAGAAGGCCGAGGCCGCGCTCAGAGCCAGGATGACGGACAGCAAAAAGCGTCTTGCCATTGACGCCCAGTCTCGCGGGCGGCCGAAAGCGTTACAGCCGCCCTACGATCAGGTCTCGCTCGAGGCGGCCCAGATGTTGATGTCCGCTTCCGTTGCGTACCGGTCGATCTCCGCGAGCTCCTCTTGCGTGAAGTCGAGCTTGTCGAGAGCCGCGACGTTCGCCTCCAGCTGCGCCACGCTCGAAGCGCCGATCAGCGCCGCGGTGACTCGGGAATCGCGAAGCGTCCAGGCGAGCGCAAGCTGCGCCAGCGTCTGGCCACGGTGCGCTGCGATCTCGTTCAGCGCTTGTATCTTCGCCAGGGACTGGTCATTGATCAGATCCGGCGAGAGCGACCCGTGGCGACTTGCCCTCGAATCCTTTGGAATTCCGTCGAGATACTTGTCCGTGAGCATTCCCTGGGCGAGCGGCGAGAAGACGATGCAGCCGATGCCGAGCTCTCCGAGCGTGTCCAACAGCTCCGGCTCGATCCAGCGGTTGAGCATCGAATAGGAGGGCTGGTGGATGACGAGCGGCGTGCCGAGCTCGCGCAGGATCTCGTACGCCTCGCGTGTCTTCGCGGCGGAGTAGGACGAGATGCCGACGTAGAGCGCCTTCCCCTGCCGCACGGCGGTGTCGAGGGCGCCCATCGTCTCCTCGAGCGGCGTCTCGGGGTCGAAGCGATGTGAGTAGAAGATGTCGACGTAATCGACGGCCATGCGCCGAAGGCTCTGATCGAGGCTCGCCAGGAGGTACTTGCGGGAGCCCCATTCGCCGTAGGGTCCGGGCCACATGTCATAACCCGCCTTGCTCGAGACGATCAGCTCGTCGCGGTACGGGGCGAGGTCCTGCTTCATGAGCAGGCCGAAGTTCGCTTCCGCGGATCCGTAGGGCGGCCCGTAGTTGTTGGCGAGGTCGAAGTGCGTGATGCCGAGGTCGAAAGCGCGCCGGACGATCGCGCGGCTGGTGTCGAGCGGACGGTCGTAGCCGAAGTTCTGCCACAGCCCGAGCGAAACCGCCGGCAACTGCAGTCCGCTGCGGCCTGAGCGGTGGTAGCGCATGAGCTCGTAGCGGTCGTCTGCGGGCACGTATCTCATTCGGGGCTCCCTTTCTTGGCCAAGACGTTGTCGAGCTCGCTCGGCGTAGCGCCGGTCATGATTGCGACCGCTTCGGGCATGGTGTGCGTCTTCGGCGTCACGACCGCAACTCGACGTCCGAGCCGCATGATGTGGATCCGGTCCGCCAGCTCGAAGACGTGCGGCATGTCGTGGCTGATCAGGATCACCGGCAGTCCGCGCTCGCGAACACGCTTGATCAGGTCGATCACCTGCCCGGTCTCCTTGACGCCGAGCGCGGCGGTCGGCTCGTCCATGATTACGAGACGGCGTGCCCAAGCAGCCGCCCTTGCCACCGCAACTCCCTGGCGCTGGCCGCCGGAGAGGTTCCCGACGGCCTCGCCGATCGACTGGACGCCGATGCCGAGCTCTTCGAATTGACGCCGAGCCTCACGACGCATGCCGCGCTTGTCGAGGAGGCGGAGCAAGCTCCCGAGGGGGCCACGGCGGCGGGTTTCTCGCCCGAGGAAGACGTTGGAGGCGATGTCGAGCGCAGGCGCAACCGCAAGATCCTGATACACCGTTTCGATCCCGGCGCGCTGCGCATCGCGAGGCGAACGGAAGTTGATGCGTTCGCCACCGAGTGAGATCTCCCCTTCGTCCGGCTGAAGCGCACCCGACAGCGCCTTGATCAGCGTGGATTTCCCCGCACCGTTGTCGCCGATGATGGCCAGGATCTCTCCGGGGTAGATCTCGAAGTCTGCGCCGTTGAGGGCGACTACCTGGCCGTATTTCTTGACGAGTCCACGAGCTTCGAGAATCGGTTCCGGAGAGCTCATCGGTTCCGGAGAGCTCATCCGTTCCGCCGGTGCAGGAACTGGTCCACCGAAACCGCGAGGATCACGAGGATGCCGGTCACCAGGTACTGGTAGATGACCGACACGCCGATCAGCGTCAGGCCGTTGCGGAACACCCCGACGATCAACGCGCCGATCAGCGTGCCGATGACCGTTCCGCGTCCGCCGAAGAGACTCGTGCCGCCGAGGACCACGGCCGTGATGCTGTCGAGGTTTTCGGTCGTCTGTCCCGCGTTCGGATCGCCGACCTGCGTACGCCCGATGAGCAGCCACGCGGCGATGCCGTAGGTGAGCCCGGCCAGCGTATAGACGGAGAGGAGAACGCGATTGGTATTGATGCCGGTGAGGCGCGCAGCTTCGCGATTGTCGCCCGTGGCGTAGACGTGCCTCCCCCAGGCGGTCTGGTTAAGCCCGTACCAGGCCAGCGCATAGAGCACGAGCATCAGCACGACCCCGTAGGTGAAGTCCGTCCCGCTGATGCTGAACGTTCGGCCCCAGAACAGCTCGAGCTTGGGCAACCCGGTGAAGGTCAGGTCGTTCGAGATGATGTGGGTCAACGCAAAGGCGATGTTCAGCGTGCCGAGCGTGATGATGAAGGGTGGCAGCCGAACGCCGGTCACGAGCCCGCCGTGCAAGACGCCGAAGCCAACGCACGTCAGGACCCCGAGGAGGAGCGCAGGCACGACCGGAACGCCGTTCGCGACCGCGAGCTTTGTCATGATCACCTGCCCTAGCGCCATGACCGTGCCCACCGAGAGATCGATGCCGGCGGTGAGGATCACGAGCGTCTGCCCGATCGCCAGAACGCCGACGATCATCACCTGCTGTAGCACGAGCGAGAAGTTCTGCGCCTGGAAGAACCGGTCGGTCTTCAGCGAGAAGAACACCATCGTGAGGACGAGCGCGATGAACGGCCCCACCGTCGGCGCCGTGATCAGGCGACGGGCGAGCTGCAGTGTCCTTGTCGGTCCCAAACGCCGATCCTAAGGCCGCAACGGCCACAACCGGAGGCGAGGAGGTAGCCCCCGATTGCGGTCGCTGGACGGACTACCTAGCCCCAGCAGTTGGCCAGGCCGTACTTGACGCTCTTAGAAGGCACGCCCTTCAGCGGCTTCTTGGCGATCAGGTTGAGTCCGGTGTCGGTGTAGCCGGACGCTTTCGCCCCGCCGTTCGCGAACTTCACGACTGCCGCGACGCCTAGTGACGCCATTCTCAACGGGTACTGCTGCGAGGTGGCGTCGATGATTCCGGCCTTGACGTTTCGTACGCCGGCGCAGCCGCCGTCAACGGAGACGATGGTCACTCCGCTCGGCTTCTTGCCGGCGTTCTTCAGAGCCGTCCACGCGCCTGCGGCGCTCGGCTCGTTGATCGTGTAGAGCACATTGATGTTCGGGTTCTTCTGTAGGCAGTTCTCCATTGCCGGCTGCGACTGGGTCTGCTGGCCGCCGCCGTTCGCCACACAGGCGATCTGCTTGTCGTTCGTCTTGATTCCGAATCCCTTGAGGAACCCGTTGTGACGCAACGCGCCCACGGACGATCCCGCGTGCTCGTCGAGCATCGCGATCGTCACCTTGCGGCCCTTCGTCGCGGCACGTGCGTACTTACCGATGAACACGCCGGCGTTGAAGTTGTTCGTTGCGAACAGCGCGTCGACCGCACTGGTCGGACTGGTCGGCGAGTCGAGCGCAATCACCAACACTCCCTTCGCCCTCGCCTGCGCGATCGCCGCATTCTCGGCCTTCGCGTCGGCCACCGTGATCAGGATCCCCTTCACGCCCGCCGTCACCATGTTCTCGATTGCAGTGATCTGGCCGGCATTGTCAGAGCTGTCCTTGCCGGCGGCATAGATCAGCTGTGCACCCGCCTTGCTGGCAGCCTGATTCGCTCCCGCGTGCATCTTGACGAAGAACGGGTTCGTCGCATCCTTCGTGATCAGCCCGACCTTGACGGTCGCGCTTGTAGCCGTCGGCTTCGCGGCTGCCACCGAGACGACTACGGCCATGACCACCAGGACGAGGATTGCCGTAAAAAGCCTGAACCTCCATGTTCGGCGTTCGCCCCCTTGCGGATGGCGCATTCGATCCTCCCTTCCCTCATTGCCCAGATTGTGGTACCGATAACACGGTGGCGGCCGAAAAGTCAAGGTGCCGAAGCAGAATCAGTATGAGTTCTGGCCAAAAATCGTGTTACCGATACCAAATATGAGCCCAAGCAACACCACAATCAGAGACGTCGCCCGCCTGTCGGGGGTCTCTCCGATGACCGTCTCGCGGGTGATCAACGACAGCGAACGCGTCAGCCCCGAGACGCGGAGACGCGTCGAGGAGGCGATCTCGGAGCTCGGGTACGTGCCGAGCCGCCTCGCCCGCGGCCTCAGCCGACAGCGAACGGGCACACTCGCCGTGATCGTCCCGGACGTCGCCAATCCCTTCTTCACCGCGGTCGTGCGCGCAGCCGAGGAGGTCGCGCGCCGAGCCGACTACCAGGTGATCCTCTGCGATACCCGAGCAGACCTGAACGTCGAGCGCGACGTCATCGACGAGTTGATCGCACACCGAGCCGAGGGAGTAGTGATTGCGCCGGTAAGCGACCGCTCGGCCGCGCAATTGAGGCGACTCGCCGAGTTCGGCGTTCCCTTCGTCCTCATCGATCGCACGATTCCGGAAATCGACTGCGACGTCGTCCTCGGCGATAGCACGGGCGGGGCACGGCAACTCGTCGAGCATCTGATCTCGTTGGGGCACCGGCGGATCGGCTTCATCGTGGAGTCCGACGACGTCTCGACCGCTCGCGATCGGCGCAGAGGGTACGAAGCCGCGTTGAGCGCAGCCGGCATCGCGCTCGACCCGGCGTTGGTGGCGCACGCTGCTCCGGACCCGAGCGGGGGCTCGGCAGGGATGCGCAGGCTGCTCGAGCTCGAGGACCGACCGACGGCGGTCTTCACCGTCAACAACCTCGTCGCGCTCGGCGCGATCGAGGCGGTGCGCGCCGCCGGACTCGAGGTCCCCGACGACGTCGCGCTCGTCTGCTTCGACGACATCGAGTACGCATCGAGGCTCTATCCGTTTCTGACGGCGATGGAGCAGCCGGCGCAAACGTTCGGGACGCTGGGCACGCAGCTCCTTCTGGAACGCATCGAGGGCCGCGGGCCCGAACGGCGGCACGAGGTGGTCTTGCCCGGCGAATTCATCGTCCGCAAGTCGTGCGGCGCAAAGTGACCGCTTACGGCGGCATCGAGACCGGCGGATCGAAATGGGAGTGTGCGGTCGGGACCGGGCCCGACGATCTCCGCGCAGCCGAGACGATCCGGACGACGACGCCGGCGGAGACGATCGGACGCGCAGTCGCCTTCTTCGAGCGCGAAGGGCCGGTCGAGGCGATCGGGATCGGCTCGTTCGGGCCGATCGACCAGAAGCTGTCGTCACCGACGTGGGGCCACATCACGAGTACTCCCAAACCGGGCTGGGCGCACACCGACGTCGGCCGGCAGATCCAACGCCGTCTGTCCGTGCCGGTGGCATTCGACACCGACGTCAACGCCGCAGCCCTCGGCGAGCATTGGTGGGGCGCTTGCCAGGGGCTCGAAACGTTCTGCTACATCACGGTCGGCACCGGCATCGGCGGCGGCGGAATGGCCGGCGGGAAGCTCCTGCACGGGCTGCTGCATCCGGAGTTCGGTCACATGCGTATCCCCCACGATCGCGACGCCGATCCATTTGACGGCGTGTGTCCGTACCACGGCGACTGCTGGGAAGGGCTCGCGTCCGGACTTGCAATCGAAGCTCGCTGGGGCCACCCTGCCGCATCGCTCGACGGCGATCAGGCGGTCTGGGAGCTCGAGGCGCGTTACCTCGCGCTCGGGCTCGTGTCCGTCCTGTGCGTACTCTCGCCCGAGCGCATCGTCATCGGCGGCGGTGTCGCCCATCACGAAGGGCTGCTCGCCCTCGTGCAGCGCGACGTGCTCACACTCATGAACGGCTATCTCGAAGCGAGCGCCGTCGTCGACGACATCGCCGGCTACATCACCTTGCCGGGGCTGGGAATGCGGGCCGGTGTCCTCGGCGCGATCGCGCTCGCGCAGACGCTCTAGCCGAACGCTGCCTTGAGCGCGTCGCGCGAAGCGCCCCTTTCTGCATAGCGCGACGTGCCCTCGTCTCGTAACTCACGTGCCCCTTCGAGCAACGCACCATAGGCCGCAGCCGCCAGCAGGCTCCCCGTGGAGATGCGCCGAACTCCGGCAGCTGCGAGCTCGCCAAGACTCGGTCCCGACGGCAGCGCGAGCACGTTGAGCGGAATTCGCACGGCTTCCACGACCCTTGCGATCTGTTCGACGTCGGTCAGGCCCGGCGCGTAGACGGCGTCGGCACCGGCATCGCGGTAGGCGATCAGCCGGGCGATCGTGTCGTCCAGATCGTCGACACCGCGAATGTGGTTCTCGGCTCGAGCGGTGAGCAGCATCCCTTCGCGCGACGCCTGTGCCGCCTCGGCGACACGCTCGGCCGCACGACCGACCTCGTCCATCCCGCCAGTGTCCGGGTCGTAGTCCTCGATCGAGAATCCCGCCGCTCCGGCCTCGGCGAGCAACTCCACAGTTCGCGTCACACCTCCGGGGTCGTCCGGATAGCAGCGCTCGCTGTCGACGTTGAGGGGCAGGTCCGTCGCAGCCGCAAGCGTCGCGACATGCGCGACGAGCTCTTCGCGTGACACGGTCTGGTCGAGCTTGCCGACCGACCAGGCGAAGCCGGCGCTCGTTGTGGCGAGCGCCTCGAAACCGGCGGACTGGAGCAGTCGGGCGGAGCCGACGTCCCACGGATTCGGCATCACGAACAGCTGCTCTCGGTCGTGAAGCGCCCGGAATCGGGCCCGCCGTTCCGCGGCTTCGTCGCTCATCGTCGAGAGTGAATCAGGAACCAGGTCCGCGCACGCGGGGGAACGCGACCCTAGTCCTTGTACAGGTCCTGCACGTCGCGGCCGGCCATCGCCACGCCGAGCGGGCGCAGCGTGTGCTTCACGCGGATCGAGCCCGCATGCGCAGCGAGCACCTCCGGCAGGCGCTTGTACACCTCCGGCGCCTCGTCCGCACCGCCGCCCACGAGCACGATGCCCTGCTCGCGCAGACGCGCCTGCACGGCCGGCCAGTCGACGACGCCAGGCTTGATCTGCTCCTCGACCCAGACCCTCTTCAGGCCCGCGTCCGGATGGTCCGGGCACGCGCCTTCGCCGTCGAAGACGCGGTCGCACTCGCGGTTCCGGCAGATCCAGCGCTTGCGCCGGCGCACACGGCCCGCCGCCTGCGAGCGACTCATCACACGACCGGCGCCGTGGACGGTCGAGAAGAGCGACTGCTCGGCGTCGGCGCCCGCGACCCCCGCGAGGATCACGGACTCGTCACCCATCGAGCCACCGACGAAGCCCTCCTGACCGGGACGCGCCGGAGTGCAGCCCTTGCGGATCACCCAGTACGTGCGCCCGAAGTGATCCTCGCGCCAAGCGAAGTTGTGGTGATTGTGCACCTCGTGCACGGCCTCCGCGCCGAGGATCTCGAGCACCTTGCCGACCACGACGTCGCGGCCGGCGTAGGCGTACTCTCCCGCGAGCTCCATGGCGGAAACGTAGGACTCGCCGAGCTCGGAGCCGACCTCGAAGAGGACTGGCGGGGAGTCCATTTCTCCCTCGCTGGCCCGGCCACCGAAAGGCAGTCCCTGCGCGAGCGCGAGGAAACCGGATGCCGTCTTGTGGCCGAAGCCGCGCGAGCCGAAGTGGACGCCGACCCAGATGCGACCCTCCTCGTCCTCCATCACGTTGACGTAGTGGTTGCCGGAGCCAACCGTGCCGAGCTGCGACGCCGCAAGCTGGTGCAGCTTCCTCTGGGGGGCGAACTCGGCGTGCCGGATCTTGTCGAGCACCGGGTGATCGCTGCGCTCCTGCGCCGGGACACCCATCCCGAACGAGATCCGCCGTGTGATCTCGCGCATGATCGCCTCGACGCCGCCCAGCGCGCCGAGGTCCGTTCGCGTCAGGTCCGTCCGCGCCGCCTTGTTGCCGCAGCCGATGTCATAGCCACATCCGGACGGCGACACGTAACCCTCGTAGGCGATAGCGCCGCCGATCGGCTGGCTGTAACCCGGGTGGTGGTCGGCGCAGAGCACGCCGAACTCGGCGTCGCCCACCTCCATGCACCGCTCGAGCTGCGCGAGGCTGCGCGGGTCGACGGTGCCGAACGTCTTGATCGTGCTCATGACGTGACTCCTTCCATTGTGGCTCGCTGAAAGACACCGGGCGGAATCGAACCGCCGTAGCGCGCTTTGCAGGCGCGCACCTCGCCGCTCGGTCACGGTGTCGCGCTCGAGCGAACGGGCGGCGGCTGCAATGGGTCGCCACCGCCCGTTCGATCCGGCTTCAGTCCCGCTGTTGTGCAAGCTCGCGCTCTCGCTGGTCGTACGGCTCGAACTCGGCCACCAGGCCCTCGCGGAAGACGCGGAGAGCCGCCAGCAGAGTGTCGAGCTTGTGCAGCGAGTTGGCACGGCCTGTCTCCGAATCGACGTCGAACTCGAGACCGATCCAGCGGTTGCAGTCGGCGATCTCGAGGATCATCCGCGGCTCGAAGTTGTACGGGCACTCCCGACAGTTCTCGTCCTCGCAGCCGCCGCAGTGCTGGAGACCACGCTCGCGCGTGTCCTCGACGTAGGCCATCACGTACGCGCCGCCGTGGAAGCCGGGCAGGTTCAGGAACCAGCGCTCGTTGACACGAGCGCGATACGGCAGTCCCATGTCGTGCTCCTTCCTAGGCCGATCAGCCGGCCGGCCGTCGTATCGTCAAGCGCTGGACCCGACGCCGCCTGCGAGACGGCGCCTAGCCTCGCCGGAGTCCGCGAATCTGTTGCAGCAGGTCCGCCAGGGATCGACCCGGACCAGCGAGGTTGGAGCTCGCCGTGCTACCGGTTACACCACGGACCTGTGAAGCGGACGACTCGGATCGAACGGGCCTATCCGGGTTGGCGGCCCGGTGCTCTGCCTGCTGAGCTACGTCGGCGTGCTGAAGCCTCCGGCAGGAGTCGAACCCACGCCTCGGCCGTACAAAGGGCGCGTGCTTGCCGTTGACACTACGGAGGCATTGATGGAGACGGTGGGAGTCGAACCCACTCGAACGCCGAAAAATCGTCATGGCCCGCGAAGCGGGCCGGATTTTCCGGCGTAAGGACGACCGGACTCGAACCGGCGCGTGCTCGCCTGACAAGCGAGTGCTCTCAGCCGCTGAGCTACGTCCCCGAATGAAGTAGCGCCGGTGGGATTCGAACCCACGGTCTCGAGCTCATGAGGCTCGCGGGGACAGCCACTCCCCTACAGCGCGAATCTGCCCGCCTGGAGTCGAACCAGCGATCTCGGCGCCCAAAGCCGGAGGGTTGGCCACGCTTCCCTACAGGCAGAAGTGAGGGCGAAACGACCTAGACCGAAATCGTCACGACTCGTCGAACCACGTCCCGGTGTCGGACACCGTGTCGTCGAGCCCGCCGCGATGTCACCGAACCCGCAACGACTCCCGATTCGAGCCAGTTCCTTGATGTCCAACTAGTCCACGTCCCGGTGTCGGACATGGTGACGAGAGTGTGACGGAGTTTCCACAGACCTCGTCGTTCGGTTAGTACCCCCGGCGGGACTCGAACCCGCAACTTCCGGATTGAGAGTCCGGCGTCATAGCCCGTTCGACCACGGGGGCGTGCGGTTACTTCGACAAGCTCCGGCGCCAGGGCTCGAACCTGGGCCTCGCGATTAACAGTCGCGCGTCTTACCGCTCGACTACACCGGAACGAAAGCGGAAGGAGAGGGAGTCGAACCCCCAAGGCCGAAGCCCACCCGTTTTCGAGACGGGATACCGCGCCAGATGGCAGTCCTTCCAGCAGGTGGCCCCGGCAGGAGTCGAACCTGCACGCCCCGCGTTTCAAGCGGGTGCTCTACCTGATTGGAGCCACGACCACACGAGATGGGCGAGGTTGGAGTCGAGCCAGCGGTCTCTTGTTTGTAAGACAAGCGCTCTAGCCGTCTAAGCCACTCGCCCGCGCTGAGCTACCCGCCCGTGTGACGCTTCGCAATTTCGGGACAAGGGGTCGAACCTCGATCTCCACGTTCAGAGCGTGACGTCCTGCCATTAGACGATCCCGAAAGGTCTGTTTCTTCGTCTGCTATGTCTCGCCCGGCCTGAGCCGAAGCGATGTTTTCCAAGCCTCTCGCCTACCCTTCGACCCTGGATCGACAGTTCGTACAACAGAACGCCGTCCTACGTGGAGGAGCTTTGGAGCCCGATTCTTGCTTGCCGGCTGGAAAAGCACAGGCTAAAGCTGACGCTTATTCGCCGATGGCATTTCTCAGCGCGCGGCTTCAGAGATCTTTCTCTCTCAGGCGGGGCCTCGATTCGATTTTGAGCTTCTCAAGCTGAGCATCACCTTCTGTCTGACGTTGTCTGGTCGCCCCTTCAACAAAAAGGCGACCCGCTCTGGGGTCGCCCTCGTCTGGCTTGCATCTGCGGCCAGGGATCTAGCGCAGCGAGCTCCCAGCGAGGGCTACGACGTGGCCGTACCGGCGGATCGCATCGCTGCGATGCAGGCACGGCAGAGCCGTTGCGGCGATGGCCGCTTCGGCGAGAAATGATTGGGTGTTCGCTTTGATCATCATCATGGTGTGGCTAGTGCCGGATCGCAGGATAGAGCAAAGATCGGACAATCGCAAGAGTTCCAAACGAAGATCTAACGAACAGTAGTCCCGTTCCGACGCAGAACGCAGAAAGAAATGCTCGATGTGATTCGCCGCCTTCTCGCGACACAACTTCTCGCTTCGAAGGAAAATGCGCCGATGATCGACGTCGCAGTGCTAGGCCGGGTGGGCATCGACCTGTACCCGAACCAGCTCAGCACTCCCCTACGCGAGGTGCGCACCTATACGCGCTTCGTCGGCGGCTTCGCGGGTAACGTTGCGACCGGGCTCGCACGGCTTGGGCTGAGGCCGGCGATCGTATCGCGCGTGGGTCCCGATCCGCACGGAGAGTTCGTCCGTGACTTCCTCTCGAGAGAAGGTGTGGACGTGCGTTTCCTCGCCGTCGACGAACGCTTGATGACGCCGCCGACGTTCTGCGAGGTCTGGCCGCCCGACAACTTCCCGATCACCTTCTATCGCTACCCGACTGCGCCGGACTGGCAGCTCGCGCCGGAGGATTTCGACGGTGTCGAGGTCGCCGCCGCGCCGTTCCTGCTCGCAACCGGGACCGGCCTCGCGCAGTCACCGAGCCGCGAGACGACGCTGGCCGCGCTCGAAGCGCACGACGGAACGACGATCTTCGACCTCGACTGGCGCCCAACTCTCTGGGAACGAGCCAACGAATACGGCGAGCTCGCTCGAACCGCGGCAAAGCACGCGGACATCGTCATCGGCAACGAAGAGGAAGTCGCAGCCGCAGCGGGAGCCCCGAACGCGCTGCTCGAGCTCGGCGTCCGCACGCTCGTGCTCAAGCGCGGCGAGCGCGGTGTGCTGCTCTTCCACGAAGGTCGCGAGGTCGACGTGCCGGGTCATCCGGTCGAAGTCGTCAACGGGCTCGGCGCCGGCGACGCCTTCGTCGCAACCTTCGTCCAGAGCCTGCACGCGAATCTGCCGCTCGAGGAGTCGGTTCGCCGAGGCTCGGTCGCCGGCGCGATCGTTGCTTCGCAGCTGGCATGCTCGGAAGCGATGCCAACCCTCGAGGAACTCGAAGCGGAGCTCGCGTGACGGAGCTCCTGCTGCGCCACGGCGAGTGGGACGTCATCGACCCGGCGTCGGCCTCGTGGCGCTACCTGTCTTTCCGCGTCGAGCGCCTGCGAGACGGCGAGCAGGCGTCACGTCAGACGGGCGACGAAGAAATTGCGATTGTTCCGTTGGGAGGAAGGTGCGCTGTCGAGAGCGACGGCGAACGATGGGAGCTCGGTGAACGCTCGAACGTCTTCGCAGGCATGCCATGGGCCTTGTATCTCCCGCGCGAGACTGAGTACACGCTGTCCGCACTCGGCGATGCCGAGGTCGCGATCTCGGGAGCACTCGCCGAAGAACGACTCGAGCCGCGCCTCGTCACGCCGGACGAGGTCGACATCGAGGTGCGCGGCTCCGGCAACGCGACCCGTCAGATCAACCACATCATCAAGCCCGAGTTTCCGGCCCAGCGCCTGCTCGTCGTAGAGGTGTTCACACCCGCGGGGAACTGGTCGAGCTATCCGCCGCACAAGCACGACGAGGATCACCCGCCCGGCGAGGTCGTGCTCGAAGAGGTCTACTACTACCGCACGCAGACCGATCCGCCGGGAGCGTTCGCGGTGCAGCTTCTCTACAGCCCGCAACATGGAATCGACGTCACCGAAACCGTTCGCGACGGCGACATCATGCTCGTTCCGCACGGCTACCACACGACCGCCGCTGCGCACGGCTACGACCTCTACTACCTCAACGGGCTCGCCGGGGACCGCCGCTCGATGGCCGCCGCCGACGATCCGTTGCTTGCATGGATCCGGCCGGCGTGGGCAGACCTCGATTCGGATCCGCGCGTGCCCATGGTGACCCTGGAAGGACGGCGTCGCTGAACGGCATTCGCATCGCGAATGCGCCGTGCAGCTACGGGGCGTTCGAGATCACGGTCGGAATCCTGCCCGACGTGCCCGGGCCCGAGTTCGTGCTCGCGGCGATCTCCGGCGCGGGCTATCAAGGAACGGAGCTCGGCCCGCCCGGATACCTAGGCCAACGCGACAACCTGCACGACCGGCTGGCGGAGCACGACCTCGTCCTCGTCGGCGGATACATCCCGATCCGCTTCAGCGAGCCCGAGCACTGGGGCGAGGACCTCGCGGCGATGGAAGGGACTCTTGATCTGTTCGCGGCCGCCGACGGCGACGAGGCCAAAGCTGTCCTTGCGGACGCGGGCTCACCGGAGCGCGCACAACTTCCCGGTCGAGCCGCCTCGGATCACTCGATCGGCCTCGACACCTCCGGCTGGCGACGCCTGTCCCAGGGCATCGCTCGCGCCGCCGATCTCGCTCGCACGCGTGGCGTGGAGCCGACGTTCCACCACCACACTGCGACGTTCGTCGAGGCACCGTGGGAGATCGAGCGCATGCTCGAGCTCACAGACGTCGGCCTCTTGCTCGATACGGGCCATCTTGCTCTCGGCGGCGGAGATCCAACGGAGGCGCTCCGCGCCTGGGGCGAGCGGATCAACCATCTACACGTGAAGGACGTTCGGAACGACGTGCTCGCGAGCGTGATCGCCGACGGCGCCGACATGCCCGAGGCGTGGCGCCGCGGTGTGTTCTGCGAGCTGGGAACGGGAGACGTCGACCTCGACACTTTCTTCGCCGAGCTGGCGCAGTCCCAGTATTCGGGCTGGTTGGTCGTGGAGCAGGACATGGTCCCGCAGTCGCCGCAGGATGCCGCCGACGCGGAAGCCTCCCAGATCCGCAACCGCGCCTGGCTCCGGGAGCACGCATTGCTTTAAGAAAGGTCGCGCGTCCAGGCGAGGTCGAGCGCGCGCAACGGCAGCACAACGCTGCGGTGAGGCCCCACGAGGAGGATCTTCTGCTCCTGCGCGACGGCCCGCCACCGCTCGTCACTTGACCACGCGACCGAGACGAGCATGCCGAAGCGGCGGACGCGCGGAAGATCTCGCAGGCGGGCGTCGTACACGCGCACCCCACGCGCCGTTCCCAGCACCACGTAGTTGCCGCGCGGGCTCCCCCGCAGCTCGATCACGCGAGACGGCACGCGCGGTCTGAGCGCGACGATACGCCGGCCGGAGAAGACGGCGAGCACAGTCCGCGACCTATTTGACGCAAGCACCGCGAAACGGGCGGGGCTGAGCCAGGCGACCCGGCTCGCTTTCCAGCCGGACAGCCCACGGAGCGCGGGCAGGCGCTCGAGCGCCCCGGCGAGTTGGCTTGCGCTGCGCAGTACCTGTGCCCCGGCCGGTGCGCGGGAACTGCACGATTGCGCCGCGACGAATGTACGTCATCGACCCGTCCGGTCTCCACGCCGGAGCGCAACCGCCGATCATCGGCAGCGCCGGCCCGGCGGCTGCGCTCACGATGACGCGCCGGTGCTCGTCGCAACGGGCCGCGAGCGGTGTGTCGCGAGCCCAGAGCGACCAGCCCGGTGGCGCGGATGCCGGCGAGACGAGAGCGTGGCAGCCGCCGTCACGCGGCGCCGGCGCCGCCGCGAGCGACGGTAGCCGCAACGCATGCAGACGGCAAGCCGGATCGACGAAGTAGAGGACGCCGCCGGCGCTTCCTGCCCGTAATCGGCTTGCGAGCGCATCGCGATCGCTCAGATGCACGCCGCGCGCCAGGCGAACCTCATCCGTCTTGACATGCGATCGCTCCTTCGACTTCCCGAGTGAGTCGACGACCGCCGCCCCGACGACTGCGGTTGCCAGCAACGCGAGCGCGGCAGTCGTGAAGCGCGGACGTCGACTCACGGCCAGGGCCAATCCGTGCCGATCGCAAGCGGCTTTCCTCCCACGGCGCTCGCGCGCGCTGCGATGCCGGTAGCGACCGCCCGGCGATCGTCGTCGAGCGTCGGCCCCGCAGGGCCCTCGCCCGTGCAAGCCGCGACGAACGCTGCGAGCTCGGCAACGTACGCGTCCGCGAAGCGTGCGCGATAGTCAGACGGAAAACGCGAGGCGTCGGAACGGTCGATCAAGCCCGCGGCACCGTCACCGGGCCCGCGCACGAACACCGAGCCTTCGCTCCCCACGACCTCGCAACGGATGTCGTGCCCGAACGACGATGTCCGCGACACGTGCGTGACCGCAAGACCACCATGCGCGAAGCGGATCGTCACGAGGCCGTTGTCGAGGTCGCCGAGCCCAGCGAGCGTCGGGTATACGAGCGCCTGCCGTGCGACCGATACCTCGACGGGCTCGTCGTCGAAGAGCCAGCACGCCGCGTCGTAGTCGTGCACCGCCATGTCGAGCAGAAAGCCGCCGGTATCGCCCGGGTCCTCGCCTGCGGGCCACTCGGTGTCGCGGCTCGTGAGGAGGATGACGAGCGGGGCCCCGCCGTCCCCGGCCCGAACACGGCGATGCGCCTCGACGAAGCCGGCGTCGTAGCGCCGCATGTAACCGACCTGAACCATCTGGCCGGGACGAGCGGCGCTCTCGAGCCGAAGCGTGGCGTGGTCCGCCAGCGACGTCGAGCCGGGTTTCTCCAGAAACAGATGCTTCCCTGACCTCAGGGCCTCAACCGCCAGCGGCCCGTGATCCACGGAACGGGCTGCGAGGACGACCGCGTCGACGTCGGGCCGTCCGAAGAGCTCGGCATAGCTGGAAGAGGCGACTCCGAGCCGCCTCCCCACCTCCTCCGCGCGCCCTTCACGGGCCGCGGCGACGGCGACCAGCTCGGCTCCGGGAAGCCGCTGGGCGTTCTCGGCGTGGAGCGTTCCCATCCCGCCAAGACCGGCGACGCCGAGCCGAAGAGGACGCGTCGCCCTTGACACTGCAAGAGCGAGTATGGCAGCGTCGCAATCGCTTGCGCAATCGATTTTCCAGCCTGGCGGCGAGCGAGCCGCGGGAGAGCCCTGCGCCTGACGTCGCCCCCCGGCGCAAGGCTACGCTCGCCGATGTCGCCGAACGGGCAGGCGTCTCGACGTCGACCGCCTCGCGGGCCCTGAACGGGCACGGCGGTCTCGCACCGGCAACGCGCGCCGCAGTGCAGGACGCGGCTGCGAAGCTCAACTTCCAGCCGTCTGCGCTTGCCCGGTCGCTGCGAACGCAGCAGACCTTCACCGTCGGGTTCGTCGTTCCGGACGTCTCGAGCCCGTTCTACGCCGCCGCGCTCAAGGGAGCGCAGGGACGGCTGGAGCAGGCCGGCTATCGCGTGATGCTGATGGACGCAAGCCTGAACGTCGACCGGGAGCTTGCAGCACTGGAGACCTTGCTCTCGCATCAGGTCGACGGCCTGCTCGTCGCCAGCACGGGGATGCCGCGCGCGCTTTTCGACGGGGCGGTCGGCGCGGCCGCGACTCCGACGATCTTCTTCGACGGAGTGGTCGAGGGCACCGGCGAGGGTGCCGTCACGCTCGACAACGAGGGAGGGATCACGCTTCTTGTCGACCACCTCGTCGAACACGGCCACGAACGCATCGCCGTGCTCGCAGGATCGCAGCGCGAGAGCGCCGGAGCGGCACGCCTGCGGGCCTTCCACACCGCGATGGCAGCACACGGCATATCGCCTGTGGATCGGTACGTGAAGGTCTGCGATTGGGAGATCGCCGACGGTCGCCGTGCGGGAATGGAGCTCCTCGCGGACCCGAAGCCCGCAACAGCCGTGCTCGCGTCGAGCGCGGAGCTCGCTCTCGGCTTCATGTCGGCCGCCGCGACACGGGGGATTCGCGTTCCTGACGATGTCGCACTCGTCGCCTTCGACGACCCGTATTTCGGGGATCTCCTCGAGCCTCCGCTCACGGCGGTGGCGTATGACGCCCGCGAGATCGGCGCCACGGCTGCGGAGTTGCTCGTCGAGGCGATGCGATCGGAGACGATCGCGGTCGAGGTGACCGTGCCGGTCACGCTCGTCCGGCGCCGTTCGTGCGGCTGTCAGCCGGAGGCGTCCCGGTGAACGGGAGGGGCGATCCCCCTGCGATCACGTTCCGCGGCGTCACCAAGCGGTACGGCGGCCAGGTCGCGCTCGAGCCGACGGACCTCGAGATCGAGGAAGGCGAGTTCTTCTGCCTCCTTGGGCCGTCGGGCTGCGGAAAGACGACGACGCTGAACCTCGTGGGCGGCTTCGTCGCGCCGACGTCCGGCGAGATCCTGATCAGAGGCGCGAACGTGAACCGGCTCCCTCCCTACAGGCGCGCCGTGAACACGGTCTTCCAGAACTACGCTGTTTCCGCACATGACAGTGCGCGACAACGTCGGCTTCGGCTTGAAGATGGCCGGTACGAGGGCTTCCTCGATCCTTCGCTCCGGCCATTCTCGCGGGGGGCGCTGTTCGCGTTCACCCTCTCGCTCGACGAGTTCATCATCACGCTGTTCCTCATCGGCAGCCACAACACGCTTCCGATCTACATCTACACGCAGGTGAAGTTCGGGATCACTCCGGAGGTGAACGCGCTGGCGGCGCTGATGCTCGCCGCGTCGCTCTGTCTGATCGCACTCGCGTTCGTGCTACCGGGCATCGTTCGCCGCGCGCTTCGGCTCGTCCCGGGCCGCGCAGCAGGCTAGGCCTCGTTCCCGGTCGTCCGCCGCGTCCGGGTAAGCAAGTCAGCCGATACGAAGAACGGCGGCGCCGTTTAGTTCGCCGGCGCGCAGGTGCTGCAGCGCCTCGTTCGCAGCTTCGAGGCGAAACTCCCGGATCCGGGTGCGAACCGGCACCCTCGGCGCGAGCTCCATGAACTCCTCGCCATCTTGCCGAGTGAGGTTCGCGACCGAGCGGAGCACTCGCTCACCCCAGAGCAGGTCGTACGAGAAGGAGGGGATCTCGCTCATGTGGATTCCGGCACAGACAACGACTCCGCCTTTCGCGACTGCCGCCAGCGCTACGGGAACGAGCTCCCCGACAGGCGCGAAGATGATCGCGGCATCGAGCTCCTCGGGTGGACTCTCGGTTGAGCTCCCGGCCCACTCCGCACCAAGCGAAAGCGCGAACTGCTGGCCCGCTTTATCGCCGGCACGGGTGAAGGCAAAGACGCGGCGCGCCTGCCAGCGCGCCACCTGGACGATGATGTGGGCAGAGGCACCGAACCCGTAGAGGCCGAGGCGCTCGGCATCCCCCGTCATCTTCAGTGAGCGGTAGCCGATCAGCCCTGCGCAGAGAAGCGGCGCCACCTCGAGATCGGAGTAACTCTCTGGGAGTCGGAGGCAATACCGCTCGTCGGCCACCGTCTCCTCCGCAAAACCACCGTCGACCTGGTAGCCGGTAAACCGCGCTCGGTCGCAGAGGTTCTCCCGTCCCGAGCGGCAAAAGCGACAGCTGCCGTCCGTCCAGCCGAGCCAGGGCACGCCGACGCGCTCGCCGACCGAATACCGCGACGCACCCTTACCAAGCCCGCTCACCAAACCGACAATCTGATGACCAACCACCAGCGGGAGCTTGGGGTCGGGCAGCTCGCCGTCGACGATGTGTAGGTCGGTTCGACAGACCGCGCACGCCTCGACATTCAGCCGCACCTGTCCCGTGCCGGGCTCAGGCTCCGGAAGCTCGGTCTCTCGAAGAGGACTCCCGACACCGGTGAAGACCATGGCGCGCACGTCCTTGTTCTACAGAGAGTGGCGATTTGCCAGTCGGGCCACAGCGTTTCGACCGGTTGGTTACCCCGCTGTGGGCGGCGGTGGGTCGCTCGTGCCGTCGTCGTTACCGCTGTCCGCGAGTGTCGTCATCAGGGCACATGGAGCGGACGGAAAGGAGCAGCAGGACATGAAGAAGTGGAAGCGATATCTGTCTCTCCGACGGTCGGTCGTAGCACTCGCGGCCGTGGCCGTCGCCGTCCCCGTCGCGCAGGCGAACGCGCAGGCGACGCATAACCCTGGCTTCACACAACCCGCGGCGGCAAAGAGAGCGAAGCTCGTGTACGGCATCCCCGCGAGCTCGTACCGGCGGCTGCCGGCCGACGATCAGGAAGCGCTTCGGCCTCCGCGCAGCGTCGCGATCGGAGACTCCTCTGCGCCGGCGCTCGGCACGACCAACGTCGTCCGCACGTCAACCCCGGTCGCGTCTGAAACGTCGAGCACGTTCAACTGGGGCGCCGCGGGCTTCTGGACCGTGAGCGGCCTCGTACTCGCGTCGTTCGCCGCGCTGGGCGTTCTCGTGGTTCGCCGGGGCCGAATCAGCCAGCCGGCAGTCTGACTGCGCGCAGTCGAGCCCTAGCTAACGCAAGAGACCCAGGAGCCATCCTGCACGCTCCGCAGCGCCGCCTCGAGCACCTGCATGCCGCGGTGCCCGTCGGCGAAAGTCGGAAACGAGCCGTGCGGCTCGCCGGCCATTGCCCGGTAGGCGTCGGCCAGGATGACGCGGAACGCATCGCCGTACCCCTCCGCGTGCCCGGGCGGGTAGCGCGCGAACCGTGCGGCACGCCCCACATTCGCGCCGGGGTCCTTGACGACGATCTCCGTCGGTGACTCCGCGTGGCGGTGGAGTAACTCGTTCGGTGACTCCTGATCCCAGGTGAAGCCGCCTCGGCTGCCCTCGAGCTCGAACAGAAGCTGGTTCTTCCGCCCCGGCCCGAGCGCGCTGAACTCTGCGCTGCCGGCCGCGCCGTTGTCGAAGCGGAGCAGCAAGGAGGCATGATCCTCGAGCGCTCGGCCCGGGACGAACGTTCGAAAGTCCGCGAGCACCTCGGAGATGCGCGCGCCGGTCACGTGCTCGGCGAGATCGAACCAGTGCGCGCCGAGGTCGGCGGTCACGTACGTCGGGCCGGAGCTCTCGGGCAACAGCCGCCAGCCCGCTGACACGAGGAGAGCGTCGTCGCAGACGTAGCGGCCGTGCACGACGCGTAGTTCGCCGAGCCCGCCCCCGGCCACGGTCGCCCGCATGTGCTCGACGAGCGGGTAACCACGTACGTGGTACGCCACCGCCCCGATCCGATCGGTGCCGTTAAGCGCCTCCAGCATGCGCCCGCTCTCCTCGGTGCTCGTCGCGAGTGGCTTCTCGCACACGACGTGCGAGCCGTATTCGAGTGCGAGCAGCGCCTGTTCGGCGTGCAGTGCATTCGGCGTGCAGACGTGGACGACGTCGACGGCCTCACCTCGCAACAAGTCGTCGAACGAGTCGTACGCCGTGACATCCCCCACCTCGTCCGCAAACAGCTCGGCTCCCGCGCGCGTGCGGCTGCAAACGGCCACGACCGTTCCACCCAGGTCGCGCACCGTCGCCGCATGCACCCGCGCGACGAATCCGGAGCCGACGATCGCGCTCCGGAGCTCGGTCATTCGCCGGTGGCCGCCTTCAGAAACATCTGCGTCAAGACGTCCATGTCCAGCCGGGCCTGGGCCGGCGGCGTCCGGCACTCCGTCCCGTTCACGACGCAGTCGTGAAAGTGCGCGAGCTCCCGCGCAAAGCTTTCCTCGTAGGACTCGAACGACTCGGCGGCACGGGCGCCGTCCTTGGCGCGAGAGACCTCGTACACGGTCGGAGACTGCTTGAGCCACGGCGACGGGAACGTGAGGGTGTGCACCTCCTCCGCGAAATAGAAGGCCACCGACTCGCGGTACTCGTAGACGTCGAGCAGCTGGATCCACGCGCTGTCCCAGCGCGATCCATTCGCCAGCCGAACCGCTCCTGTGACCGCCTGCCCCTCGTTCCACCAGTCGCCGTCGATCACCTCGGCCGGCAGCGGCTCGCCCAGGCGCTCGAGCAGGCCGTGGACGAGGTTCACATCATGGACGAGGCTGCCGAGGAAGGCTCCTTCGAACGCGGTGATCACGGCCGGGCTGTCTACGCCGACCGCCTCACGCACCTGTGCGCGCATCTGCTCGCGCCCGGCCTCGAGCACGTCCGCGGGGATGTCCGAGCCGCGCGCGATCTCGCCCGGTGCAAAGTACGGTCCGAACTCGGGATCGTGCACGACGACGCGGATGTAACGGAGCGACTCGGCGGACTCCGGCATCCCGTCGAGCATCCGCTCCCATCCGCGGTCGAAGCGCTTCATGTAACCAACCTGCACGACGTTCCCCGTGCGTCGTTGCGCCTCGGCGACTCGGTGGGCGTCCGCGAGCGTGATGCACATCGGCTTCTCGACGAAGACGTGGAGCCCGCGGTCGAGCGCGGCGAGTGTCGCTTCTGCATGTGTCTGAGCCGGCGAGCAGATGACGAGCGCGTCGAGCTTTGCGTCGTCGAGCAACTGCGCGTGATCAGTGTAGGTCGCCTCGAGGTTGTAGAGCCGCTGCAGCGATTCGCGAACGGTGGCGCTCGGATCCGCGACCGCGACGAGCTCGAAGCGGTCGCTCATGTGCGCAAGGAAGTGGAGATGCATCGCCTGGGCGACGAGACCGCCGCCGACGACCCCGATGCGCAGCTTCACGCGAGAACCTGCTTGGCCACCTTTTCGAAGGCGAACGCGATCTCGTCGAGATCCTGCTCGTTGCAGAGCGGCGAGACGTCCACGTGAATCGTCCGCTCCAGGAGCTCCAGCGTGCGCGGGCAATCCGGCCGGTCCGCACCGGCGGCCTCGAGCGCCTCGAGAACGGGAGCCCAGTAAGGAAAGACGTGAAGATCAGGCGTGGCCGGAGAGTAGATCTGCATCGCGAGCACGCCTTCCGCGTTGAGCGCAGCGACGGCCTCGGCTGCGCGTGCCGCATGGTCTGCGAATGCGATCAGCGCGATGCCGGCGTCGCCATCGTCGTCGCTGCCGCGCCTGAGCTCGAGCCCGGGCAGACCGCCGACCTGGGAGGCGAGGCGCGCATGATTCGCCCGCATCCGCTCCAGCAAGCCGTCGAGCCTCGTCAGCTGGACCCGCGCCATGGCGCCGGTCAACTCGGAGGCGCGAAAGTTGTACCCCGCGAACTTCGGCAGCCCGACGCCGCGCCGGACCGAGTTGGCACAGTCGTGCACGTCGAGCGCGAGCTCCAGCAGGTCATCGCGGTCCGTGATCAGCACGCCGCCCTCGCCCGTGGTGATGATCTTGTTGAACTGGAGGCTGAACGCGCCCGCGTCGCCGAACGTGCCCAGGCGGCGGCCGCGATAGGTGGCACCGGCGGCCTGGCACACATCCTCGATCAGCACGAGCTCGTGCGTCTTCGCGATCGCCACGAGCTCGCCCATCGCGGCGGGGGCGCCGCGCATGTGCACTGGGAGAATCGCCCGTGTCCGGGGCGTGATCTTTCGCTCCACGTCGAGCGGGTCGAGCGTCAGCGACTCGTCCACCTCCGCGAGGACGGGAAGCGCGCGCGAGGCGAGCACCGCGTTCGGCGTCGCATTCCACGTGTACGCCGGGACGATCACCTCGTCGCCCTCGCCCACGCCCGCGCCGATCAGAGCGCAGATGAGCGCCGAGGAACCTGCGTTGAGGCAAAGGGCGTGCTTCGCGCCCATGACCTCCGCGAACTCACGCTCGAACGAGGCGACCTCGTCCGGCCCGTCGCCGACGCCGTAGTAGCGGAAGAGATTCTTGCTCTCGATCACCCGGGCCAGTGCCGCGAGCTCCTCCTGGCCCACCTCCATCCCGCCGGGAAACATCGGCGCCTCCGGCCGGGTCCGGGCCGGGGTGCCCCCATCCCGGGCGAGAGTCAGGTCACTTTGAAAGCGAGTCGGCGTCGTCATACCGGCCGCCCATTCTGGACATGAAATCGTTTGCGATCAAGGTCGCAAGCCGTTCGAAGCCTCCGGTGGCTCAGAGGCCAATGTCTGCCGCTCGCGCAGCTCATCCTTTACACGCCCGTGCATTTCACGTAACCGGCCGGGCGTAGACTCGCCGCTCGGTGACCTGTCGGGCTTCGCTGTTGCTCCTCTTCTTGCTTGCGGTACCGGTGGCTGCAGAGGGTGCTGCTTCGCAGAAGTCCGGCTCCTGGAGCGCACCAGTCGTTGTTGTTCCGGCGTTTGCCGATCGGGAAACGCGGCTGCCCGTAGTCACTCTCGACGGCCACGGCAACGCAAGCGCGGTCTGGGAGGTCTTCAGCCGCGGCGGTACTGGGTACGTCGGCGCGACTGCGGACAGGCAGGCCGGGCGAGGTTGGACGGCGCCGATGCAGCTCGCGGGCGGAGTGGCGGCGCAGCTTGCTAGGGATCGCCAGGGCGACCTGCTGGCGGTCTGGACAGACGTCGCGGGTATTTCGCAGCGGATCCGTGCCGCGTTTCGTCCGCGAGGCGGTCGCTGGGGGGCGCCCGTGTACGTCTCACCAGCCGGCGAGCAGGCGTCTGTTCCAAAGGCGACGCTGGACGCGCGGGGCAGGGCACTCGTCGTCTGGACGGGGTACTCCTCAGCGTCGTTCACCGTCGAGTCGGCGAGCCGGGGAACGAGTGGCCGCTGGAGCCGGGCGGTGACGGTCGCGCGCGGCAACTCGGGGGACCCCGATATGGCGATGGACGCGAGCGGGCGGGCGCTCGTCGTCTGGGACGGGCAAGCGGGGGCGACGCGCGTCGCATCGCGGTCTCCGAGTGGGAACTGGACACCTCCCGCGACACTCTCTTCTCCGAACGACCAGGGGCACAACCCAAAGGTGGCGCTGAACGCCGCCGGAACGGCGATCGCAGTCTGGATGGGGGCGCCGCCGGGGCAGGCCGCGCAAACGCTCGAGGCAGCAATCCGACCCGCAGGCGGGCGTTTCGGCTCCGCTCGAGTCGTCACCGGCGAGGTCACCGGCATGTCGAAGGTGGCGCTCACAGCATACGGTGAAGCAGTCGTGATCTCCTCCGACCGCGATGTGCTGTACTCGAACGTGCGCCTGCCGGGCGGCCGATTCGGGAGCCGGCAGGTGCTCGGCAACGGCTTCGCGCCGACTGTCGGAGTCGACGCGCGAGGCGACGCGATCGCGGTCTGGACCCGGTCGGACGGAACGAACCTCTTCGTCCATGCGGCACGGCGGCTCTCCCGGCACACCTTTGGTGCAGGTGTAGACCTCGCGCCTGTCGGCCCCGACTGCTCGCTGCATCGCTGCCTCGTAGGAGGCGAAGCGGCACTCGCCGTCTCGCCACGAGGCAGTGCCATCGCGATCTGGATCGTGCAGCCTCACCCGCAGCAGGGCTTCGACAGCTCAGTAGAGGCTGCCGAATACGCACAGCCTTAATCGTCGGGTCAGACCCTTGCCGTTCTGGACGTCGCTCTGACCGACCGGCTCCTAAAGGCCAGGGTCAGACCCTGGCCTTTCGAGACCGTGACGGTCGGGACGTGACCGGAAGAGCTGGGGTCAGACCCTGGCCTTTCGGCACTAATCGCTACTCCCGAAAGCCCTGGGCGTCGAGCTTGGCCTGCGCTCGCTCGGCCAATTCGCGCGTGCGCTGGGCGTTAGCCAGGACGCGCTCGTGCCTTGCGTCCCGCTCCGCGCGTTCAGCTTTCGTCAGCTTCTTGTTCGCCATCGTCTCCTCCTAGTAGTCACTCGATGTTCGTCAGTGCGACGGCGATGTCGCTCACGTTGAAGAGTAGGGCAACGACCTCGGCGCGCGCGATTAGCGGGTCTGGCATTTGCTACAGCCTCTGCACGGGCGGGCCGCATCGCAATTCGCAAATTCAGACACGCCCCTGGGCGGGCAGAGGCTCGGTGAATGAATGCGTCGCGGCTAAGAAGGGATCAACTCGAAGTTCGAGCCTGCTCGTACGCCACACGAGCCGCCTGGACGGCCTCGACTTCGGAGACCTCGGCCACGGGCACGTCCCACCAGCTGTCGTAGTCCGGCACTCCCGCGTAGCGGTCGACCTCGATCGCGAGCACCACGGTAGAGTCCTCGGCCTTCGCGGCCTCGAGCCCTGCGCGGAGCTCGTCGATGCTCCGACACCGAATCACTTTGGCCCCGAGCGACTCGGCATTCGCGGCGAGGTCCACCGGGAGCAGCGGCTTCGTCGGGTCGTCGGTATCCAGGCCGAGTGAACCGTTCTGCCGGTAGCGGTACTGCGTGCCGAAGCCGTCTGTGCCGAGCGAGCGGGAGAGGCTCCCGATCGAGCTGAACCCGTGATTGTCGACGAGCACGATCGTCAGCTTCAGGCCTTCCTGGATCGACGTGACGATCTCGCTCGAGAGCATGAGATAGGAACCGTCGCCGACCATGACGTACACCTCGCGTTCCGGCGCCGCCATTTTCACGCCGAGCCCGCCGGCGATCTCGTAGCCCATGCACGAGTAGCCGTACTCGACGTGGTAGCCCTTCGGATCGCGCGTTCGCCAGAGCTTGTGCAGGTCGCCGGGCATCGACCCGGCGGCACAGACGACGACGTCGGTGGGACGCGCCGCGTCGTTGACGGCGCCGATCACTTCGCTCTGGGCGGGAAGCGGGTCGTGGCCGAGCGCGTACAGCCGCGTGACCTCCTCGTCCCACTCCATGTTCAGCCGGGCAGCGAGCTCGCGGTACTCCGGCTCGACCTGGTGCCCTTCGACCGCAGCGGCCAGCCGCTCGAGCGTGACTCGCGCATCGGCGACCAGCGCGATCCCGTCGAGCTTCGCGGCGTCGAAGTCGGCGACGTTGATGTTGATGAAGCGCACATCCGGATTCCGGAACGCGGTTCTGGAAGCCGTCGTGAAGTCGGACCAGCGCGTGCCGATACCGATCACCACGTCCGCCTCCGCGGCGACCCGGTTCGCGGCGAACGTCCCTGTCGCGCCGATGGCCCCGAGCGACGCGGGCTGGTCGTAAGGCAGAGAGCCCTTCCCCGCCTGGGTCTCCGCGACCGGAATTCCGGTCTGTTCAGCGAAGGCGCGCAGCGCATCGGTCGCCTCCGAGTAGATGACGCCGCCGCCTGCCACGATCAGCGGTCGCTTCGCACTCCGGATGAGGGAGGCCGCCTCTGTCAGCAGGCCCGAGTCGGGCTCCGGCCTCGTCACGTGCCAGACGCGCTTCGCAAGGAACTCGTCCGGGTAGTCGTACGCCTCCACCTGCACGTCCTGGGGGAAGGCAAGCGTCGCGGCTCCCGTCTCGGCCTGGTTCACGAGCACTCGCATAGCTGCGGGCGCTGCCGCCAGCACTTGCTCCGGCCGCTCGATGCGATCGAAGTAACGCGAAACCGGCTGCAGCGCGTCGTTGACGGAGACGTCGCCGCGCGCCGGCACCTCGAGCTGTTGCAACACGGGATCGGGCCGCCGCGACGCGAACACGTCGCCGGGGAGAAGCAGCACCGGGAGCCTGTTCACGGTGGCAAGAGCCGCTCCCGTGACGAGATTCGTCGCCCCCGGGCCGATCGACGTCGTGCACGCTAGCGTGGCGAGGCGGTTCTTCGTTCTGGCGAAACCGACGGCGGTGTGCACCATCGCCTGTTCGTTGCGGGCCTGGTAGTAGGTCAACAGATCCGGATACTGGTAGAGCGCCTCCCCGATTCCCGCGACGTTCCCGTGCCCGAAGATCCCGAAGCAACCAGCAAAGAACCGCCGCTCGACGCCGTCGCGCTCGACGTGCTGCGCTGCGAGAAAGCGAATGAGAGCCTGGGCCGCGGTTATTCGAGGCACGGTCCAACTCTCTCAAAAACGGTACGGTCGCCCCAGGCGTTCGAAAGGAGCTTCCTCATGGCCGTCACGGTCCGTACTCTCGAGAACTTCATCGGCGGCGAGTGGGTCGCGTCTACAGGCGAGAGCGCCCGCGCCGTCGTCTCTCCTGTCACCGGCGAGACACTCGCCGAAGCGCCGAACGCGAGCACCGAGGACGTCGACCGCGCAGTGGCGGCGGCCCGGGCAGCCCAGCCGAAATGGGCTGCGCTCTCGGCCTGGGAACGGGCGAGGACCTGCCACGCGATCGCCGACCTGATCAGCGAGCGCCGTGAGGATTTTGCGCGGGAGCTGTCCCTCGAGCAGGGCAAGCCGTACGCCGCCGAGGCCCTCGGCGACATCGACGAGACCGCAGAGAACTTCCGCATCGCCGCCGAGGACGTGAAGCGGATGGAGACGGCGATCATCCCGTCGCAGGATCCGAACAAGCGAATCCTCACGTTTCGCAAGCCGAACGGGGTCTACGCGGGGATCACGCCCTGGAACTTCCCCACGCTGATTCCGGTCGAGCTGATCGCGCCAGGGATCGCGGTGGGTAACACCATCGTGATGAAGCCGTCGGAGTGGACGCCGATCGCGATGGCGAACTTCATGCAGATCATGGCCGACGCAGGTCTCCCGGAAGGCGTCGTCAACGTGGTCTACGGCGGCGGCGACGTCGGCGAGTGCCTTGTCACGCATCCCGATGTCGACTGCGTCGGCTTCGTCGGCTCCTATCCCACCGCGGAGAAGATCGTCCGCGCCGCCGGCCTCAAGCGTTCTCTGATCGAAGCGAGCGGCAACGGGCCCGTCGTCGTCTGCGAGGACGCCGACCTCGAGCGCGCCGCGCAGGGCGCCGTCTTCGGCGGCTTCTTCTGCGCGGGGCAGGTGTGCTGTGCGACCGAGCGGGTGCTCGTGCACGAGGGAGTGCACGACGCGTTCCTCGACGAGGTGCTGAGGGCGGCTGCGGGCTGGCGACTCGGCGACCCGTTCGACGACGCCACCACGGTCGGCCCGATGAACAACGAGCCGACCGCCCTGAAGATGGATCGTCATCTCGAAGACGCCGTCGACAAAGGAGCAAATGTGGTCCTCGGAGGCTCGCGTGCAGGAGACCGCCCCACTCACCTGTACTACGAGCCGACGGTCATCACGGACGTCGGCGTCGACACGCTCATCAACCAGCAGGAGACGTTCGGTCCGATCGTGCCGCTGATCCGCGTCCGCTCCGACGAAGAGGCCCTGGCCGTCGCGAACGATTCGCACCTCGGTCTGCAGGCCGCCGTGTACACGTCGAGCCTGAAGCGCGCGTTTCGCTACGTCGACAACCTGCGCGTCGGCAATGTCGTCGTGAACGACTCGACCGACTACTGGGAAGCGCACGAGCCCTTCGGCGGCGCGTCCGGCACGCAGAGCGGTTGGGGCCGCATCGGCGGCCGATACACGATGCTCGACATGAGTGACCTGAAGACCGTTGTGCTCGATGTCGGAGGCCTTGAGTAAGCAACTCGCAGTGGGCGTCGTCGGCCTGGGCAGGATCGGCACGCACCACGTCCACACCCTGCTAGGCCTCGACGGCGTCTCGATATCGGTGACCGACGCCGATCCCGAGCGAGCCCGGCGAGTTGCGGACGAGCTCGGCGTCCAGGCCGTAGCGACACCCGAGGCGTTGCTGGAGGCCGGTGTGGATGCGCTCGTGATCGCAACGTCGACACCGAGCCACGCGCCGCTGCTCCAATTGGCCGCCGCATCAGCGGTGGCAGCATTCTGCGAGAAGCCTGTCGCCCTCGATCTCGGAACCCTGGATCGTGTGCGTGACGCGGTCGAGCGCGCCGGGATCGTCGTGCAGGTCGGTTTCCAGCGCCGCTTCGATGCGGGCTACGAAGCAGCGAGGGAAGCCGTGGTCGCGGGCGACGTCGGGAAGATCCTGGTCATGCGTGCCGCGACGCACGACCCGGTTCCCCCGCCCGCGGAGTACATCGCCGCGTCCGGCGGCATCTTCGCCGACCTCCACATCCACGACTTCGACGCGGTCCGCTTCGTCAGCGGCGAGGAGATCACGCAGGTCTACGCGGACGGCGCCGCACTCGACGCGCCCTGGGTGGACGAGCTCGACGACGCCGACGTCGCAGCGGCGATCCTCCGGCTGTCAGGCGGCGGCCTCGTGATCGTCTCCGGCACCCGCCGCGATCCGCTCGGCTACGACGTCCGGCTCGAGGTCTTCGGCACCGCCCACAGCATCGCGGTCGGGACCGACACCCGTAGCCCGCTCCGTTCGGTGGAGCCGGGCGCCACGCGCCCACAGGTCCCGGCGTACCGAGATTTCTGGGATCGCTTCGAGTCTGCCTACCGAAAAGAGCTGGCCGCCTTCGTCGAGACCGTCCGCGCCGGTGCTCCGAGCCCTTGCCCACTGGCGGAGGCCCGCGCGGCTCTGGCAGTCGCGCTGGCCGCCGAGCGGTCGCGCGCCGAACGCCGCCCCATCACGATCGAAGAGGTGGGACTAGCGCCGGAACCCCCAAACGGTTGAGAATCGTCATAGCAGCCAACCGGGAAAGGAGATTCATGGACAAGGACTTCATCGACGAGGAGCTCACCCAGCTGTCACGGAAGGGGTTGTTCCTCAAGGGAGGCGCCGCAGCGGCGGGACTCACGGTGCTCGGCTCACCCGCGGCTGCAGCGTTCGGAGCGAGCAACGCATCGACGTTCAAGGTCGCGATCGTCACACACGGGGACACCGGGTCGTTCTGGTCGGTCTTCAAGAAGGGCGTCGACCAGGCCGCGAAGGATCTGAAGTCGCGAGGCGTGAGCGTGACCCAGGTCTACGCGAACAACAACGTTCCGAACCAGGTTGCCGGGATCAACGCCGCAGTCGCAAGCGGCGCCAAGGTGATCGCGACCTCGGTGCCCGACGCAAGCGCGCTCAAGGACCCTCTCCGCAAGGCTTCGAACAAGGGGATCGAGATCATCACCGTGAACTCCGGCCTCGGCGCTTTCGACTCTCTGCCGACGTACGAGGTGCACATCGGGCAGACGGAGGACGTTGCCGGCAAGGGCGCCGGCAAGCAGTTCAAGAAGGCCGGCGCGAAGAAGGTGCTGATCGTCATCCACGAGGCGAGCAACTCGGCCCTCGTGCAGCGTGCTTCCGGTGTGAAGTCGGTCCTCGGCGCAAGCAACGTGAAGGTCATCACGATCCCGAATGCGAAGTCGGACATCCCGGGAACGAAGGCGAAGGTGAAGGCGGCCTTCAACGCGGACAAGAGCCTCGACAGTTTCCTCGGGCTCGACCCCGACGTGACGATCCCGTGCCTGTCCTCGGTTCCGAAGGGCACGAAGGTCGGGACGTTCGACGTCGGCGGCTCGATCAAGCAGATCCAGGCCGGCAAGATGCTGTTCGCGATCGACCAGCAGCAGTACCTGCAGGGCTACCTGCCGGTCGTCTTCGCCGTCCTGTACCAGACGAACCTCAACACAGTCGGAAACGGTGCGCCGGTGCTGACCGGTCCCGGCATCATCAACAAGGCGAATGCGGCGAAGATCGCCGCACTCGCAAAGAAGGGCACTCGCTAGCTGATAGGGGCAGCCCGTGCGGGCTGCCCCTATCCAACTGAAGACCGAGAATGGCCGAGACCGCAGCCCCGAAGGTCGCCCCGGACGAACGCCTCGTTCGGGTCGGGCCCCTCGCCGGGCTGCTGACGCGCCCGGACATCGGAGCGTTCCTCGGCGCGGTCGCGGTTTTCTTCGCGTTCGGGTACTTCGCCCGCTCCGTGAACTGGATCGGCGATCCTGGGATTGCGGCCGGGTGGACCGACCAGGCGGCGCAGTACGGGATCGTCGCCGTGCCGGTGGCTCTCCTGATGATCGGCGGCGAGTTCGATCTCTCCGCCGGCGTGATGATCGGCAGCTCGGGCCTGCTGCTCGGCTATCTGACGACGTTCAAGCACATGAACGTCTGGCCCGCGATGGTGCTGGTGCTGGTGTTCGGCCTCGTGATCGGCTTGATCAACGGGCTGACAGTGGTCAGGACGAGGCTGCCGAGCTTCATCGTCACGCTCGCGACCTTCTTCGTCTTACAAGGTGTGAACGCAGCCGGGACGCTGAAGCTGACGGGACAGACGGCCATCCAGGACATCGACACGGCCCGCGGGTTCAACTCCGCTCGCAGGATCTTCGCGGGCGACCTGACGCATTACGGCTTCAAGGTCAAGGTGCTCTGGTGGATCGGGATCACGCTCACCGGAGCGTGGCTGCTGGCGAAAACACGCTTCGGCAACTGGATCTACAGCGCCGGCGGCGAGCCCAACGCCGCCCGCAACGTGGGCGTACCGGTCGCGCGCACGAAGATCGCGCTGTTCATGATGACCTCCACCATCGCATCGCTGATGGGAATCATCGAGGCCCTGGAGCTTAGGTCGATGCAGGCGAAGGAAGGCATCGGCCTCGAGTTCATCTTCATCATCTGCGCCGTCGTCGGCGGCTGTCTCCTCACCGGCGGCTTTGGCTCGGTGATCGGGACCTTGTTCGGCGCGGCGATGCTCGGCATGGTCCAGCTCGGGATCATCGACGCGCAATGGGACAGCAACTGGACCTTCACGTTCCAGGGCGGAATCCTCTTCGCAGCGGTCATGCTCAATACGCTGATACGAAGCCGCGCGCAGAAAGCGAGATGACGATGGCGCACCTCCTGGAAGCCGACCACATCTCCAAGTACTACGGGAACATCGTCGCGCTGAACGACATCTCGACGTACGTCGACGCCGGCGAGGTCACCTGCATCCTCGGCGACAACGGCGCGGGCAAGTCCAGCTTCATCAAGATCCTCTCCGGAGTACACCAGGCGGACAAGGGCCGGCTGCTCGTCGAAGGTGAAGAGGTGCACTTCACGTCGCCGCGCGACGCGCGCGCAGCAGGCATTGCGACGGTCTACCAGGACCTGGCAATGGTGCCGCTGATGTCGATCTGGCGGAACTTCTTCCTCGGCGCAGAGCCCCGGAAGGGCTTCGGCCCCCTGCAATGGTTCGACTCCGGCAAGGCCAAGAGCATCGTTCGTCGAGAGCTGAGCGAGATGGGCATCGACATCCGCGACCCCGATCAGGCAGTCGGAACGCTTTCGGGCGGGGAGCGGCAGTCCGTCGCGATCGCGCGGGCCGTCTACTTCGGCGCACGCGTGCTGATTCTCGACGAGCCGACGTCGGCGCTCGGTGTGAAGCAGGCGGGGGTCGTCCTCAAGTACATCCTGCAGGCGCGCGAACGGGGCGTCGCAGTCATCTTCATTACGCACAACCCGCATCACGCGTACCCGGTCGGCGACCGCTTCGTGATCCTGAACCGTGGCCAGAGCCTCGGCGCATTCGAGAAGTCCGAGATCGACCGGCAGGAGCTCGTGCGCCTGATGGCAGGCGGCAAGGAACTGGCGGAGCTCGAGCACGAGCTCGAGGCGATCAAGGTCGAGGTCTAACCGACGCTGGACTCGACCGTGTCGCCCGAGAGCGCCTGCGTCGCCGCCGCCGCCGCCGCAGGACGGCCGAAGTGGAACCCCTGCGCGCCATGGCAGCCGAGGCCCTGCACGATTCCCTGCTGAGCATCCCGCTCGATTCCCTCCGCCACGAGTTGGAGCCCGAGCGCCTTCCCCAGCCCCACGATTCCCTCGAGGAGTGCGAGGTCGGCGGCGCCGCTGTCGATCTTGGCCGTGAAGCTGCGGTCGATCTTGACGATGTCGACCGGGAGACGCTGAAGATAGGTGAGCGATGCGTAGCCCGTGCCGAAGTCGTCGAGGGCGAGCTTGACGCCTCGGTCCTTCAGGGCGTTGAGCTGCTGCTCGGCCCGCTCGCCGCTTGCGACGAGCACGCTCTCGGTCAGCTCGAGTGTCAGCAGGTGCGGGGGCAAGTCGGCGCGCTCGAGTGCGTTGTCGACGTGATCCACGAACTCCGGATGCTGAAGCTGCCGGGCGGAGACGTTTACCGCGATCTCGAGGTCACGACCGAGCAGCTCGCGAAGGCGGGAGGCGTAGAAGCAGGCCTCGAGCAAGACCCAGCGTCCGATCTGCACGATCAGCCCTGACTCCTCAGCCAAGGGGATGAAGTCGAGCGGCGGTATCTCTCCGAGCGTCGGGTGTTGCCAGCGGAGCAGTGCTTCGAGGCCGACGACCTCGAACGGATCGAGGTTGACCACCGGCTGGTAGGCGAGGCTGAACTCCTTTTCCACGATCGCCTCTCGCAGCTCCGCGATCCGCTTGAAACGGTTGAGAGCCGTTTGATCCAGGTCGTCGTCGTAGAAGGCGTAGTCCACGTCCCCGTGAAGCTTCGCGCGGTACATCGCAGCGTCCGCCTGCTTGAGGAGCTCGGTGCCGCTGCTGCCGAGAGCGATGCCCACGCTCGCCGTGAGTGAGAGGTGCCGTCCCGCGACGTCGATCGGCGCGGTGATCTGCTCGAGCAGACGCTCGGCGACGATCGCGGCCTCCGCCGGCTCGCGGACTGCCGTCAGCAGGACGGCGAACTCGTCACCGCCGAGCCGCGCCACCGAGTCGCCCGCCCGGATCACGCTCTTCAAGCGCCCGCCGAGCGCGGCAAGCACTTCGTCGCCGACGCTGTGCCCGTGCTGGTCGTTGATCTGCTTGAACTCGTTGAGGTCGACGAAGACGACCGCCGTGCCGGCTCCGTCCTCCGTCCGCATCGCGACTGCATGCTCGAGCTGCTCGTGGAAGAAGGCACGGTTTGCGAGCCCGGTGAGCGGATCGAAGAGTGCCTGTAAACGGAGTTGCTCCTGGAGCTCACGCTCCGCCGTGATGTCGAGCAGGTAGCCCTGGAGGTAGAGCGGCTCACCGGCGTCGTCGAGAACGATGACGCCGTCGTCGCGAACCCAGACGACCCGCCCGTCGCGGGCGACGAGGCGGTACTCGAGTCTCAGCGGCTCGTGGGTTCGGTGGGTGCGGGCATGTGCCGCGAGCACGCGATCGCGATCGTCCGGGTGCAGCGTGCGCACGAAGAGGTTCGGATCGTCGCGCCACTCCTCGACCGTGTACCCGAGCAGCGGTTCGATCTGGCCGCTCGTGAAGATGTTCGAGCTGCCTTCGTCCAGAGCGTCTACGTAGACCACGAGCGGCAGTTGCTCGACGAGCGTGCGGTAACGCCGCTCGATCTCCCGAGCCTCGTCTGCCGCCACCGCCGCCGCGGTGGTCCCACGATCGACGCCGCAGTCCACCAGACCGAAATCGGGCCGAACGGGTCAGTTGCAGTCACTCCAAAGGGTGATTCGTCGCACCTGCTCCCGCCTGAGCTAGGGTCGCCGCCGTCCATACGAGAGGAGCGGCACCGATGTCCGCCTTCATCATCACCAGGATCCACGTTGGCGACTACGACGCGTGGAGGCCGATGTTCGACCAGGATCGCCCCCAAGCACGCGAGAAGGCAACGGTCCAGCGCGTCTTCCGCAACGTCGACGATCCGAACCACGTGTTCATCTTCCTCGAGTTCACATCCGTGGAAGACGCGGAGGAAGCGCGAGGACGGCTCGTCGAGTCAAGGGTTCTCGACCGGTTCGACGACAAGCACGGGCCGAACGTCGTCCAAGAAGCCTGACGCCGACGCTCAGCTCCACCCGACCACAGCCCAACGCCGGCCGGCGAAGCGGATCGAGAGCAGCGCGAGCCGAGCCGCGATCAGGACATCGAGAGCAATCCAGACGCCCACGATCCCCCAGTCGCGAGCGAGAGCCGCCGAGGCGAGCGTGATGAAGATCGTGCTCGCCGCGATCATCGACCACATGAGGTACGAGGTGTCTCCAGCACCGATCAGGATCCCGTCGAGCGCGAAGGCTGCACCGGCGAGCGGCTGCATCAGCACGAGATAGGGCCACAGCTCCGCCGCCTCGTGCAGCACAACGGGGTCATTCGTGAAGGCGTGCGGGACGACGTGCGCGAGCGGCAGCAGCACGGTCGCGAACGCCACGCCAACGGCGACCGACCAGCCGATCATCCGCACTGCCGACGCATGGGCGCTTTCGGGATCTCCTGCACCGAGCATGCGACCGACGATCACCTGTCCTGCGATCGCAACGGAGTCGAGGATCAGGGCGAGAAAGTAGAAGAGCTGCGTCCCGATCTGATGGGCCGCCAGTTGGGGATCGCCCATGCGCGCGCAAACAGACGCCGCGACCAGGAAGGAGGCGTACAACGCAGCCGTCCGCACGAAGATCTGCCGGCCGACGCGCAGCATCGGGCGCATCGCCTGCAGGCTCGGGCGTTTGGACTCGGCGTGAGGTCGCAGCAACTCGACCGCAAACGCAAGACCCATCCCTGCCTGCGCTATTGCCGTCCCGGCGGCGGAGCCGGCGATCCCCCAGTGAAAGACGTACACGAAGAGCACCTCGAGGACTGCGTTGACGACGTTCGCCACGACGACGATCTCGAGGGGCCGCCGCAGGTTCGAGACGCCGCGCAGGTATCCCTGTCCGGACAGTGCGACCAACGCCGGCAGCAGCCCGATCGCCGCGATCCGGAAATAGGTCAGCGCGTAATCGCCCGACCTTCCGTGGGCGCCGAGCGCACTCAGGAGCGGGCCGGCGAGCGCCTCGCAGGCAAGGAGTAGGAACAGGCCGATGCCGAGCGAGACCCAGAGCGCCTGCGCCGCAAGTCGCGCCGCTCGCTCGTGCTCACCGGCGCCGGAAGCGCGCGCGACGACCGCCGTCGTGCCGTAGGTGAGGAAGTTGAAGATCGTGAAAGCGCCCGCAAGCATTGTCCCCGCGAGGCCCAAGGCCGCGAGCTGCGGCCGGCCGAGGTGTCCGACGATCGCAGTGTCGACGAGGACATAAAGAGGCTCCGCCGCCAGCGCGCCGAGTGCCGGCAGCGCGAGGCGGACGATCTCGCGGTCGTAGGGAGAACGAATACGGCTCACGGCGCGCGCACGATAGTCGGCGCCGCTCCCGGCCCGTCGCGCCTACGAAGCAGTCGGGTCGACGGCGCTGCTACCGCCGTCGACCATGATCGCAGCACCCGTGATGTACGCGGCCCGCAGAGAGGCGAGAAACACGATCACGTCCGCGATCTCCTCGGGCTGCGCGGGGCGCCCGAGCGGATTCTGCCGGTGTGCGAGCTCGTAGGCGCCCTCGCGGTCGATCCCGTGCGCTCGCCCAAGTTCGTCCATGTCGTGGTCACCCATCGGCGTCCGCACCCAGCCGGGGCAGACTGAGTTTGCGCGTACGCCCTGACGGCCGTAGTCGTTCGCGACGCACTTCGCGAGCATGACCAGCCCCGCCTTGGAGACGCAGTAGGACGTCCAGCCGGGCCCAGCCAGGACGCCGTTGACCGAGGCGACGTTGACGACGGCGCCGCGGCGCTCGATCAGGTGCGGCAGGGCGAGCTTCGTCGCCAGAAATGCGCCGGTCAGGTTGATGCTGAGGGTCTCCTCCCATAGCTCGAGCGGCTCCTCCAGGAGCGGCCCGCTGCCGCCGACTCCTGCGTTGTTGACGAGTGCATCGATGCCGCCGAAGCGCTCGACGGCCGCATCGATCGCGGCGCTAACCTCTTCAGGTGATGCGACGTCGGCGGGAGACGCGATCGCCTCTCCCCCGCTCTCGCGAAGCTCGGCCGCGAGCTCCTCGAGCGGCGCGGCACGGCGACCGACCAGCGCAACCGCGTATCCGTCTCTCGCAAAAGCGAGCGCGGTTGCACGACCGATCCCGGTTGCCGCGCCCGTCACGACCGCACACGGAGTAGCTGCCACCATGGCAGCTAGTCAACCACAGGCCACGCGTCAGCTAGTCACACGCCGCCGATGCCGGCTATGCCGGCGTCGGCCGCAAACGCGCGGATCGCCGACAAGACCGAGCCGTGGACATCTCTCGTGTGTTAGACATCGGCGGTCGGGATGAGCGTCCTTCGCCGCCCTCGAGGTTTCCCGCGCCGACGCCATCGGTCTGATGATGAGGATCCGCTGATCTTCGCCGGAAGTGCGAGCCCTCGCCTCACAGCCGCGGTCTGCCGCGAGCTGGAGGTCGAGCTAGGCGCAAGCGAGGTTATCCGCTTCTCCGAGGGCACCCTGTTCGTGCGCGTGCTCGAGAACGTTCGCGGCCGAAGCGTCTACCTCGTGCAGTCGACCGTTTTTCCGACCAATGCGAATTTCATGGAGCTGCTCTTCTGGATCGACGCGTTTTCGCGTGCGAGTGCTGACTCTGTCACGGTCGTCGTCCCTTACTTCAGTTACGCGAAGGGCGACAAGAAGGACGAGCCGCGGGTCTCGATCCGCGCGCGAGTCTGCGCCGATGCGATTGAGGCAGCCGGGGCAGATCGAGTGGTGACGCTCGATCTGCACGCCCCGCAAATCCAGGGGTTCTTCCGAATACCGGTGGACGATCTCTACGCAATGCCCTATCTCTGCGCAGCGATCGAGCGTGCGGACCTGCGAGATCCCGTCGTCGTCTCACCCGATGCCGGCTTCGCCAAGCGCGCACGCAGATTCGCGCAGCACCTCGGTGCGCCGCTCGCAATCGCGGACAAGGTCCGCAGGGGTCACGGTGAGACTGCCGAACTGGTAGAGATCATCGGCGAGGTCGCTGATCGCGATGCCGTTGTCGTGGACGATTTCACTATCAGTGCCGGTACGCTCGTGGAGGCCGCCGAACAACTCGTTGCGCGCGGTGCACGTTCCGTTACGGCTGTGGTCACGCACGGCGTCTTCGCGGAGGGATCGATGGAGCGTCTCGATCGCAGCCCGATTGAGCGTTTGATCGTGACGGACTCGATCGAGACCCAGCCCGTCGAGCTGTCGGAAAAGGTGACATTGGTCTCGGTCGCCCCGCTGTTCGCCGAGGCGATCGGCCGTATCCATCGACGCGAGAGCATCAGCGTTCTCTTTCAGGAGTGACGCCTACGTGACGCCCGGCGATGCCGGCCTCGCCGGCGTCGGCTACCGAACGCCCGAATCCAAGCCGCAACCCGAGCGCAGTCATCATGGCTCGGCAACGCCGAGCCGGACTTCGCTCGGCTAGCGACTTGCCCATGCCCGGACCGGCCGGGTCACCCGCCCGAGGAGGCTGGCGGCGCCGCCGGGAATGAGGAGCACGATGAGCATCAGGGTCACACCGAAGACGACCGGACCGGCCTGTTTCGCGAAGTGCAGGTGCACGAGTGGAGGCGACTGGGCATAGATGGGCAGGAACTCGAGGACGAATGCTCCGACGATCACGCCCGACAGCGACGCCAGACCACCTATGACGACGCTTGCGAGCAGGAGCAGGGAGAGCGTCACGGGGAACGTGTCCGGATTGATGTACGACACCTGGATCGCGAAGAGCGCGCCCGCGACACCGGCGTACGCCGCCGCGATGCCGAACGCCAGCGTCTTGTAGACAGCCGGGCTGACGCCCGAAGAGACGGCGGCGACCTCCCCGTCCCGGATTGCGCGCCAGGCACGTCCGACGCGACCGCGCACGAGCAGCCAGGCGACGACGAAGAGAATGCCGGCACAAACCCACGCTTCGTAGTAGAGCCAGTGCGGAGTCGAAAGGTGCCATCCGAACGGCGCATGTGGAAGCGGCAACGACAAACCTCCCCCGCCGCCGGTCAAATGCTCGAAGCGCTTCGCAATCGCCGGCAACGAGACAGCCACCGCGAGAGTGGCCAGCGCGAGCGAGACACCCGCGAGCCGCAGAGCCGGGATCCCGAACAGGCAGCCGATTACGCCGGTGACGAGACCGGCGATCGGAATGGTGAAGATCGCCCGCATTCCGTGCTCGGGCAGGACGTGCGACGCCTGCTGCCCCAAGAGCTCGAACCCGCTGCGGCCAAGGATGAGCAGCGCCGCCGTATAGCCACCGATCGCCATGAACGCGGCGTGGCCGAGCGTGATCTGTCCGCTGTAGCCCGTGAGGATGTTCAGACCGAGCAGCGCGACGAAGTAGATCCCGACGTAGGTGAACTGCCCGAGGCGGAACTCACTCGTAAATCTCGGCAACACCGCGATCAGCAGGGCGGCGCCGGCGAGCACGAGACCTTGCAGCACCGGTGTGGTCCAGCGCCGCATCAGACCTTCCGCACCACGACGCGACCGAAGAGGCCCGACGGCCTGATTACGAGGACGATCAACAGCACGGCCAGCGCCGTCGGCAGCCTGAGCTCCTGGCCCACGAAGTTGACGTAGGCGCCCAGCAGATTGATCACGACGCCGATCAGGAGACCGCCGACGACCGCACCCACCGGGCTGTCGATTCCGCCGAGTACGGCAGCGGCGAACGCGTAGATCAGGACGACGAGCATCATGTCCGGATCCAGAAAGACCGTCGGCGCGGCCATCATCCCCGCGATCGCCCCGAGGACGGCCGCGAAGCCCCAGCCGAGGGCGAGCATCCAGCCGACCCGCACTCCCATCAGCCGGCTCGCGTCGGGATTGAACGCAACCGCCCGCATCGCGAGCCCCAGCGTCGTGAGGCGGAAGAAGAGCCAGAGAGCGACGACGGTGCCGAGGCAGACGCCGAAGGTGCCGATGTCCTGGACGGAGATCGAAACGCCTCCGAGAACGACCGACCGGTTCGGGAACGGGCTGTCGAAGGCCTTGACCTCGGGCCCGAAGACCCAGCCGACGAGCCCGTTGATCGCGATGAACAGCCCGATCGTCAGGATCACGATCACAATCTCCGGGCGGTGTTCGACCGGACGGATGAGCACACGCTCGACGGTGACCCCGCCGCCGAATGCGATCAGCAGCGTCAGGACGAATGCCGGCCAATAGGAAAGGCCGTGGTGCATCATCGTCCACGCCACGTAGGTGGTGAACGTCGCCATCTCGCCCTGCGCAAAGTTGACGACGTTCGTCGTCTGGTAGATCAAGACGAGCGCGAGTGCGAGGCTCGCGTAGATCGCGCCCGAAGCGAGACCGCTCGTCACCTGCTGCCCAAACTCGGTCCACGTGAATGCGAGCGGGAGTGCCACTAGTACCCGAGGTAGGACTTGCGGACGCCCTCGTGCCGGCGAAGCTCGGCGCTCTGGCCCTCGATCGCCACCTGGCCCACCTCCAACACGTAGGCGCGCGCCGCGGCGTCGAGGGCCACGTTCGCGTTCTGCTCGACGACCAGAACGGTCAGCCCGTCGTCGGCATTCAGCTCCTTGACGATCCGGAAGATCTCTTGGACCACCGTCGGCGCGAGCCCGAGTGAGGGTTCGTCGAGCATCAACAGCCGTGGCCGGCCCACGAGCGCACGCGCGAGCGCGAGCATCTGCTGCTCGCCGCCGCTGAGCGTGCCGGCCTGCTGGTCGCGTCGACGCTCCAGCCAGGGAAAGTACTTGAACACCCGAGGAGCCTCGGCGCGGAGCGTGCGCCGCTCGCCGCGAACGTATGCCCCCATCCGCAGGTTCTCCCAGACGCTGAGTTGCGTGAAGAGCCCACGCCCCTCGGGAACGTGTGCGATCCCTGCGCGGGCGACCGCGTCCGGTTTGCCACGCGCGATCTGCTTGCCCTCGAAGACGATCTCGCCCGTGTGGCGAACGGTTCCCGAGACCGCGCGTAGCGTCGTCGTCTTCCCGGCTCCGTTCGCCCCGAGCAGCGCGACGATCTCTCCGTCCGCGACGGTCAGCGAGACGCCGTGCAGCGCCTTGATCGGCCCGTAGCGCGCCTCGACGCGACGGAGCTCAAGCAGCGGCGACACGTTCCGCTCCGAGATATGCCTCGATCACGGCCGGATCCGCCTGCACCTCGCCGGGCGTTCCCTCCGCGATCTTACGGCCGAAGTTGAGGACGTGCACACGGTCGGAGACCGACATGACCAGATTCATGTGGTGCTCCACGAGCAGGATCGTCAGATCCAGATCGTGCTGTAGGCCGCGGATCACCTCGGCAAGGTCACCGACCTCCTCGTGGTTGAGCCCGCCGGCCGGCTCGTCGAGCAAGAGCAGAGTCGGCTTCGCTGCGAGCGCGCGCGCAAGCTCGACTCGCTTGAGCGTGCCGAACGGAAGTCCGCCGGGAAGTCGCCGGCCGAATTCGCCGAGCTCGAGATAATCGAGGATGTACTGCGCCTGTTTGCGGCCACGACGCTCCGAGAAGGGTCGAAGCCGCGCGTGCGCACCGACGAGTACGTTCTCGAGCACGGTCATGTGCTGGAAGAGCACCACGTTCTGAAAGGTGCGTGCGATCCCGAGTCGTGCGATCCTGTGAGCAGGCGTTCGCGTCAGGTCCTTGCCGTCGAAGAGGATCCTCCCGTCGTTCGGGCGATAGAGGCGTGTGACGAGATTGAAGAGCGTCGTCTTCCCGGCACCGTTCGGCCCGATCAGTCCGACGATCTGCCCCTGCTCCATCGCGAGCGAGACATCGGCGAGAGCGACGATCCCGCCGAAACGCCGTGTGACGTCCTCGATCGCAAGAAGCGCCATCGGACGCGGGATGATATGACCGTCCGCAGTGCGTATGCATTTCGACGGTGACCAGTCCTGGATCGCGGCGTCGTCCTGAGCGAGGTCGGACGCTTCGGCCTCGAAGAGATCGAGGTCGACGCTCCGGGCGAAGGCGAGGTGCTCGTCCGCATCGAAGCGAGCGGGGTTTGCCACAGCGATCTGCACGTCGTCCAGACCGGCTGGGCGCATCGTCTGCCCGTGCTGCTGGGCCACGAAGGAGCCGGTGTGGTCGAAGAGATCGGCGGCGGCGTCACCACCCTCGCACCGGGGGATCGCGTCGTCCTCGGCTGGCGCTCGCCCTGCGGTGCGTGTCGCTGGTGCAGGCGCGGCGACAGCCGACGTTGCCGCACGCCGCCGGGAGTACGGGACCGCCTCCACCTCGCCGACGGGCGCTCCGTTACGCAAACGTTGCAGCTCGGGACGTTCGCAACGCGCACCGTCGTTCATTCGGCAGCGGCCATCTGCACCCCGGACGGGCTCCCGCCGGAGCAGGCTTGTCTGATCGGCTGCAGCGTCGCAACCGGTGTCGGCTCGGTGCTGAACACGGCGGGGGTCTGGGAGGGAGCGCGGGTCGCCGTCATCGGCTGCGGCGCGGTCGGTCTCTCGGTGGTCCAGGGCGCACGGCTCGCAGGAGCGTCCGAGATCTACGCGCTCGATCTCGAGGAACGGAAGCTCAGCGCGGCAGAACAATTCGGCGCGACACATCGCGGACCGGGCGAAAAGCTCGACTTCGTGTTCGACGTCGTGGGCCTGCCGGAGACCGTGGCGCAGGGCCTCGACATGCTCGGCCACGCGGGGACGCTCGTCTACATCGGCCTCCCCCGGCCCGGCGCGTCCGCCGCCGTCGACCTCCAGCAGTTGTTCGACCGGCGGCTACGAGTCGTCGTCTCGCACGGCGGCGACCACGTACCTGCACTCGACTTCCCACAGCTCTTCCAGTGGGCCGGCGAGGGCAAACTCGATCTCGCCGGCATGGTCACGAAGCGGATCGGGCTCGGGGACGTGGCTCAGGCATTCGACGATCTCGAGGCCGGCGACGTGATCCGTTCCGTGATTCTGTTCTAGATTCCGCGTGTGAACCTTCGCGACAGTCCCGACGAGGTCACCTTTCGAGCACAGGTTCGAGCTTGGCTGGCGGAGAACCTTCCGGCTGAACCCGGTCGGCCGTGGAGCCGGAAGATGTTCGACGCCGGCTACGCAGGCTTGACCTGGCCGGAGGAGTACGGCGGACGCGGCGCGCCCTATAGCCACCAGGCGATCGCGCTGGAGGAGTTCGCTCGTGCGGAAGCGCCGAATCACATGAACGTGATCGCGCTCGGAATGGCTGGGCCGACGATCATGGCGCACGGCACCGAGGAGCACAAGCAGCGTTACCTCTCGAAGATGCTGTCCGCGGAAGAGATCTGGTGCCAGGGATTCTCGGAGCCGGGCGCGGGCTCCGATCTGGCGGCGGTGCGGACGCGAATCGAACCGGCCGACGGGCACTTCCTCGTCAACGGGCAGAAGGTGTGGTCGTCGCTCGCGCACGAAGCGGACTTCTGCATCCTCGTCGGCCGCGGCGACCCCGAATCTCGCGGTCACGCCGGCCTGACCTATGTCATCGTCGATATGCACGCGCCGGGTGTCGAGGTGCGGCCGCTTCGCCAGATCACGGGTGAGGCCGAGTTCAACGAGATCTTCTTCACTGACGTCGAGGTTCCGCGCGAGAACCTGCTCGGCGAGATCGGCGGGGGCTGGCAGGTTGCGATGACGACGCTGCTGCACGAGCGCGGCACGCTGGGCTTCGCCCTCACCGGAACGCTCGACGCGCAGGTCAAGAAGCTGATCGCTCTGACGAAGAAGCGCGCCGTGAACGATCCGATCATCCGGGATCGCGTTGCACAGGAGTGGATCGAGCTGCAGGCCTTGAAGCTGACGAACTACCGCTCGCTGACGGCTCTGATCCAGACCGGCGTCCCCGGACCGGAAGGGTCCGGCTCGAAGTTGCACTGGTCCGAGCAGAACCAGCGTCTGACGAAGCTGGCGATGGAGATCCTCGGCGGCGAAGACGACGGCTACTGGGGCCATCAGCAGCTACGGAGCCGCGGGAACACGATCGAAGCGGGGACGAGCGAGATCCTGCGCAACATCATCGCCGAGCGCGTGCTCGGGCTCCCGAGGTCACGCTGATGCAGTTCGCCTTCACGGAGGAGCAGGAATTGCTGCGGCGCGAGGCACGTGAGGTGCTCGAGAACGGCGGCTGGGGTCGAGAGGAGCTGGACGAGCTCGGTTTCCTCGATCGTGCGGTGCTCTTCGAAGAGGCAGGTCGCGCGAATCGTGGCGAGGAGTTCTTCGACTCCGGGGTTCCCGAGAACGAGTGGCTCGCCGCGCTCGCGTTGGAGGCTGCGGGAATCGCCGGCCGCGCTCTCGAGCTCGGCGTCGAGCACGCGAAGACACGCGAGCAGTTCGGCCGGCCGATCGGCGTCTACCAGGCCGTGTCGCATCCACTTGCCGATACGTACGTCGACACGGAGCTCGCACGGTCGATCGCGTACTGGGCGGCTTGGTGCGTCGCGGAGGACGACGAGGAGGCGCCGATCGCTGCCGCGGCCGCCAAGAGCTTCTCCGGCGACGTGGCCGTCAGCGCGTGCGAGCGGTCGATCCAGGTGCTCGGCGGCATCGGCTTCACCTGGGAGCACGTGCTCCACCGCTACTACAAGCGGGCGCTCTGGATCCAGGCCCACGGCGGCTATCCGCGCGAGCTGCGCGCGAAGGTCGCGGCCTGGCTGCTCGACCGATGATGCGGACGGCGCTCGTCACCGGGGCGTCGTCCGGGATCGGCGCGGCCTGCGCAACCCGGCTCGCCACTGCAGGCTGGCGCGTCTTCGCGGGCGTCCGGCGCGCAGGGGACGCACCGGCGGGCACGGAGGAAATCTTGCTCGACGTGACGAACGAGGACCACGTACGAGCAGCCGCCGAGCGAGTCGAGGAGCTACATGGCCTCGTCAACAATGCCGGCATCGCGCTGGCGATGCCGCTCGAGTTCATTCCACTGGACGAGCTCCGCCGGCAGTTCGAGGTGAACGTCGTCGGACAGGTCGGGGTCACGCAGGCTTTCCTCCCGCAGCTGCGGCGCACGCGTGGCCGGATCGTCTTCGTCGGCTCGATTGCCGGACGCAGCGCGCTCCCGTTCCTCGGCCCATATGCAGCCTCGAAACATGCGCTGGAAGCGATAGCCGACACGCTGCGGCTCGAGCTGCGGCCGTTCGGCGTCGACGTGTCGCTCGTCCAGCCGGGAACGATCAGGACGCCGATCTGGGCCAAGTCCGCCACGGTTGCGGATGCATTGGCGAACGGGGCGCCGGCCGAGCTCGCCGGCCTGTACGGGGAACGGATGGCGGCGTTTCGCGAGGTCGCGCAGAAGCGTGGCGCGAAGGGCGCGTCCGCGGAGAACGTCGCTCGGGTGGTCGAAGAGGCGCTCACGATGGAGCGTCCGCGCACACGCAAGCTCGTCGGCGTCGATGCGAAAGTGCGGTCGGGAGTCGAGAGGCTTCCGGATCGGCTGCGCGACCGGGTGTACGAACGAGTGTTGTTGCGCTAAAAGGAGGACCGATGGACGGCCTGATGATGGACTTCCCGCTGACGCTTCCGACCTTGCTTCGGCGCGTGGAGACGTACTTCGGCGAGAAGGAGGTCGTCACGCGCCTGCCGGACAGATCGTTCCACCGGTACACCTATTCCGAGATGGCGCGGCGCGCGAAGCAACTCGCCCTGGCGCTGCGCGAGCTTGGCCTCGAGCGCGGTGACCGCGTCGCGACGCTCTGCTGGAACCACTACCAGCATCTGGAGGCGTACTTCGGCATCCCCTGCGGCGGCTTCGTTCTGCACACGCTCAACCTGCGGCTCCATCCGAACGACATCGGGTACATCGCCGCACACGCAGGCGACCGCGCGCTCATCGTCGATGCGAGCCTGGCGCCGCTCGTCCAACAGTTTCTGGACCAGACCGAGATCGAGCACGTGTTCGTCGTCGAGGATTCGTACGAGGAGCTGCTCGCCTCCGCCGACCCGGCCGGATGGATTGCGCCCGATCTCGAGGAAAACGAAGCGGCGGCGATGTGTTACACGAGCGGCACCACCGGTATGCCGAAGGGCGTCGTGTACTCCCACCGCTCGACGATCCTGCACACGCTCGGCGTCGCCGCCGCGACTCCGATGGGCGTCGGCGTCTCCGAGCAGGACACGATTCTTCCGGTCGTCCCCATGTTCCACGCGAACGCCTGGGGTTATCCGTACGTCGCCGCGATGCTCGGGGCGAACCAGGTCTTCCCGGGCCCACACCTCGATCCGGAGAGCCTTCTCGAGGACTTCGTGCAGCAGGGCGTCACGTGGACGGCGGGCGTGCCCACGATCTGGCTCGGCATCCTGCAGCTCCTCGATGCGCAGCCCGGCAGATGGGATCTGTCGCGCATGAAGGGGATGCTCGTTGGCGGTTCGGCTGCTCCGCGCGCCATGATCGCGGGGTTCAAGGAGCGCCACAACCTTGTCGTCTGCCACGGCTGGGGTATGACGGAGACCTCCCCAGTCGCATCGTTTCCGGCGCTGCCGGGGGAGCTCAGCAACGCCGACGACGAGACGAAGTTCGACTACATGGCGATGCAAGGACTGCCGCTCGCCCTCGTCGAGCTGCGGGCGCGGGATGACTCCGGGAACGAGATTCCGCGCGACGGCGAGACGATGGGAGAGCTGGAAGTACGCGGGCCGTGGGTCGCTTCCGCGTACTACGAGACCCCGGACTCGTCGGATCGCTGGACGGACGACGGCTGGTTCAAGACAGGCGACATCGTCTCGTTCGATCCCAAGGGTCACATCCAGATCAAGGACCGGTCGAAGGACGTGATCAAGTCCGGCGGCGAGTGGATCTCGTCGGTCGAGCTCGAGAACGCGTTGATGGCGCATCCCGCCGTCGCGGAGGCAGCGGTGATTGCGATTCCCGACGACAAGTGGCAGGAGCGCCCGCTTGCCGCGGTCCTCCTGAAGGACGGAGCGTCCGCAAGCGCGGAGGAGCTGCGCGACTTCCTGGCGCCGCAGTTCGCGAAGTGGTGGCTGCCGGACCGTATCGAGTTCGTGACCGAGATCCCGAAGACGGCGGTCGGCAAGTTCCGCAAGACCGCGCTGCGCGAGCAGTTCGCGCCGCGGCCCGCCGTGCCGACTCCGTAGGAACCCCGACGCAGGTGTCGCGTCCCGAACGGCCAGGGTCTGACCCCAGCTCTTAGCGCCGCGTCTCGAACCGTCGCCGACGAGTTACTCTGCGCGTTCGGCGACTTTGACCAGGGCCTTGCCTCGGTTCTCGCCGTTGAGCATCCCGATGAAGGCCCGCGGGGCGTTCTCCAAGCCGTCGGTGACGTGCTCGCGCCAGCGGATCTTCCCGCTCGCCACCCAGTGCGCGAGCTTGCGAGCGGCCTCGTCGTAACGGTGCGCGTAATCGAAGACGAGGAAGCCCTCCATCCGCGCGCGGAACATGATCAGCAGCCCGGGGTGGAACGACAGCTCCGGCCGCTCGGCGTTGTACTGCGAGACCTGCCCGCAGATCACGATGCGCGCCCCGAGATTCAGGCGCCTGTGCACCGCCTGCGAGATCTCGCCGCCGACGTTGTCGAAGTACACGTCGACGCGTTCACCGCGTAGCGCCTCGGCGACGCCGTCGTTCTTGTAGTCGATCGCGGCGTCGTAGCCGTAGAGCTCGATCAGGTCGCGCGCCTTCTCCGGCCCGCCGGCGATGCCGACCGCGCGACAGCCGGCGATCTTTGCCAGCTGGCCGGCGATCTGCCCGACTGCACCCGCCGCGCAGGAGACGACGACGGTATCGCCGGCCCGAGGCTTGCCGACGTCGAACAGTCCGAAGTACGCGGTGAGCCCGGTCATGCCGACCGCGTGCAACGCGAGCGTCTGCGGGTCGAGCTCCTCTGGGACGGGACGCACCGTACCTGCCCGGGCGGTCGCGTATTCCTGCCACCCCAGCTGACCGACGGCGAGATCGCCCACCGAAAACCGTCGATCGTTGCTCTCGACGACGTGCCCGACGCTCTGCGCCGTGATCACATCGCCGACCTGCAGAGACGGCGCATAGGATTTCGCCTCGCTCATCCGTCCGCGCTGGTAGGGATCGACCGAGGTCCAGAGGACGCGGACGAGCACCTCGCCCGCCTCGGGCGAGCTGACGTCGACTTCGTCGAGGGCGAAATCGGACTCCTGCGGGTGACCGACGGGCCGCGCGGCCAAGGTGATGCGGCGATTGACCGGCATCCGTTTAGCATCGCAGGTCGTGCGCCTCGGCTTCTACATGGGCTATGCGCCGCCAGGGACGAACCCGCTGGAGTTGATCGCGCTCGCACAAGAAGCCGAACGGCTCGGATACGACTCCGCGTGGGCCGCCGAAGCGTGGGGAACGGACGCGGTCACGGTGCTGACGTGGCTGGCTGCAACAACCTCGACGATCAAGATCGGCTCGGCGATCATGCAGATCCCGGCGCGGACGCCGGCGAATACGGCGATGACCGCGTCGACTCTCGACCTCATGTCTGGCGGACGCTTCCTCCTCGGGCTCGGCACCTCCGGACCGCAAGTCGTCGAGGGCTGGCACGGACAACCGTGGGGGAAGCCGATCACGAGGACGCGGGAGTACGTCCAGATCGTCCGTGCCGCATTGCGGCGCGATGCGCTCGAGTTCCACGGCGATCAGTACGACATCCCCTACTCCGGCGACGACGCCACGGGTCTCGGCAAGCCGTTGAAGCTGCTCGTCAGGCCGCTGCGCGCGTCGATTCCCATCTACCTCGCGGCGCTCAGCCCGAAGAACGTGCGCACCGCCTTCGAGATCGCCGACGGGTGGCTGCCGATCTACTTCTCCCCCGAGCGCGCACGCGACGCGTTCGGATACGAGCCACGCGACGGCTTCGACATCGCACCGTCCGTGAACGTCGTCGTCTCCGATGACCTCGAGGCAGCGCGCGACATGATGCGACCGGGTCTCGCGCTCTACATCGGCGGGATGGGAGCACGAGGAGCCAACTTCTACAACGCACTCTTCCGTCGCTACGGTTACGAGGCGGAAGCCGAGCGCATCCAGGAGCTGTATCTCGACGGCAAGCAACGGGAGGCGATCGCGGCCGTCCCCGACGCGTTGATCGACGACGTCTCGCTCGTGGGCTCGCCGGACCGGATTCGCGACCGCCTCGAGGCCTGGCGCGAGTCCGGCGCCACAACGCTGCTAGTCGCGACGCGCGACCTGACGTCGCTGCGAACCATGGCGGACCTAGCGCTCTGATCCGAGCGAAAGCTTCGCTTTCGCTCGGGTGTTGTGTACGGCGCGAAGCGGCGTCCCTCAAGCCGAAGCGAAAGCGAAGCTTTCGCGTAGGAAGTCGAGCACGAGCCGGTTGACCGTCTCAGGATCCTCGAGCTGGACGTTGTGCCCGCGGCCCTGAAGCTCGACGTAGCGCGCGTTCGGCAGGCGGGCGGCAAGCGCGCGTCCGTTCTCGACCGGGACGATCACGTCGGCATCGCCATGCACGACGAGCGCCGGGACGCCGATCAGCTCCACCTGACAGCCTCGGGCATAGAACCCGTAGCACGCCTCCAGGTGCGCATCCAGAGTGACGTCCGGGGTGGGATGCTCGCCCCGCGCCGCGAGGATCTCCTCGAACCGCTCCGGGTTGCGCTCCGTCCAGCCGGACGAGAACGTCAGCGGCATCATCTTCCGTCCGTATTCGTCGAATGGCAAGCCGATCGCCGCTGCGTAGGCATCGCGCACGTCCTGCGGACGGGGAACGCGGTCAGGGCCGCCGGCGCCGGTCCCGATGAGCACGAGCGACCGGACGAGATCGGGCCGGGAGAGCGCAAGCGTCAAGGCGACGTACCCGCCCATCGAGAGCCCGACGACGTCGGCCGTACGGCCGTCGAGGATCTCGGCAGCATCCTGCGCGAGCTCGTCGATGCCGTACGGCTCAGCCGGCACGACCGAACGTCCTGTGCCGCGCGTGTCGAACGCGATCGTCCGGTAGTGGCGTGCGAACACCGAGATCTGGTCGCGCCACGCCCACATCGACTGGCCGAGCCCTTCGACCAGCAGCAGCGGCTCGCCGTCTCCATGCTCCTCGGTATAAAGCCGCTGCGTCTGTGCGCCGCGCATGATACGAACGCTACGCCATGACCACCCGCAGCATCGACGTGCTTGCCGACGCAGGCCAGGCCGGGGAACGAATCCTGACACCCGAGGCGCTCGCCTTCGTCGCCGAGCTGCACCGCACCTTCAACCCGATTCGGTTGGAGCTACTCGCGGCACGGGTGGAACGACAGGAGCGCATCGTCGCCGGCGAGCTACCGGATTTCCTACCGGAGACCCACGCCGTACGAGCAGACCCGGACTGGCGTGCTGCGCCGCCACCGCCCGATCTCCGCGATCGCCGGGTCGAGATCACAGGCCCCGTCGACCGGAAGATGGTGATCAACGCCCTCAACTCGGGGGCCAAGATGTTCATGGCCGATTTCGAGGATTCGAACTCGCCGACCTGGCGGAACTGCGTCGAGGGACAGGCGAACCTGATCGACGCGGTCGACCGCACCATCTCGCTGGACACCGGCGAGAAGCAGTACGCGCTGCAAGCCGAGATCGCGACCCTGCTCGTGCGGCCGCGCGGCTGGCATCTCCACGAGGCGCACCTGCGGGTCGATGGCGAGCCGGTCTCGGCGAGCCTGTTCGACTTCGGCCTCTACCTGTTTCACTGCGGCCGGCGTCAGCGCGAGGCGGGCTCGGGCCTGTACTTCTATCTCCCCAAGCTCGAGTCGCATCTCGAAGCACGTCTCTGGAACGACGTCTTTCTGTTCGCCCAGGACAAGCTGTCGATCCCGCACGGGACGATCCGCGCCACCGTCCTCATCGAGACGATTCTGGCCGCCTTCGAGATGGAAGAGATCCTCTACGAGCTGAGGGAACACTCCGCCGGCCTGAACGCCGGCCGCTGGGACTACATGTTCTCGATCATCAAGAAGTTCCGCGGCCGGCCTGAGTTCGTCCTCCCGGACCGCCCACTGGTGACGATGACCGTCCCGTTCATGCGTGCCTACACGGAGCTGCTCGTCAAGACATGCCACCGGCGAGGTGCACACGCGATCGGGGGGATGGCGGCGTTCATCCCGAGTCGGCGAGACGCCGAAGTCAACGAAGTCGCACTCAGAAACGTGCGGGAGGACAAGCTGCGCGAGGCCGCCGACGGCTTCGACGGCACCTGGGTCGCGCACCCCGATCTCGTGCCGGTCGCGCTCGACGTGTTCGACGAGACGCTCGGCGAGCGGGCGAATCAGGTGGACCGCCAGCGCGACGACGTCTCCGTCACGGCCGAGGATCTACTCGATGTCGCGGCCACACCGGGCGGTGTCACCGAGGATGGGATCCGCCTCAACGTGTCGGTCGGCATCCAGTACATCGCCTCGTGGCTGAACGGAGTCGGCGCGGCGGCGATCAACAATCTGATGGAGGACGCCGCGACTGCGGAGATCAGCCGCTCGCAGATCTGGCAGTGGATCCACCACGAACGCGTCAGCCGCGAGCGTGTCCTCGCGGTCGAGCGCGAGGAGCTCGAGAAGCTCGGCGCGGGGTTCGAGACCGCGGCGCAGGTCTTCGGTGAAGTGGCGCTGGCGGGCGAGTTCGCCGACTTCCTGACGCTCCCCGCCTACGAAAAGCTCATCTCCGCTGAGGCGGCGGGCGGCAACACCCTTGCTCCCAGGGGCTGACCTTGACAGCATGGAGCTGAATCCGGAGGAGGAGGAGGAAGACTCGTGAACAGAGCGCTAATCGTGCTCGCAGCCGTTCTCGCCGCGCTGGCCGTGAGCATTCCTGGGGCATTCGGACGTGTGCAGATCACCGCGGCGCCGACAGCGACACCGGGCGTCACGTCGTCGACGATCACGATCGGCGGGACCTTCCCGCTGAGCGGTCCGGCGTCGCTCTATGCGCCGATCCCTCGCGGCATGGAGGCCTACTTCAACTGGATCAACACGCGCAAGGGGCCCGATGGGAAGAAGGGGATCCGGGGACGCCAGATCATCTGGAAGTACTACGACGACGCCTATAACCCGGCGCAGACGGTTCAGCTGACGAACAAGCTGATCCTCGAAGACAAGATCTTCGCCGACGTGGGCTCGCTCGGGACCGAGCACAACCAGGCGATTCGGCCGCTCTTGAACGACCGGAAGATCCCACAAGTCCTGATCGCCACCGGTGCCAGCTACTGGGGACTCCAGTACAAGCAGTACCCGTGGACGATCGGCTGGCAGCCGGACTACATCGCCGAGGGTCGTGTCTACGGCGAGTGGATCAAGAAGAACGCGCCGAACGCGAAGATCGCGGTCTTCTATCAGAACGACGATTACGGGAAGGACTACCTCCGCGGCCTGAAGATCGGCCTCGGCTCGAAGAAGAGCCTCATCGTGTCGGAGCAGAGCTACGAAGCGACCGACACGAGCTATGCATCGCAGCTCGCGCGGCAGAAGGCCTCGGGTGCCGATACGTGGGTGCTGCTGTCGATTCCGACGCCGACCGTCCGTGCGCTCGCAACCGCGAAGGCGCTGAACTGGAAGCCGGACACGATCGTGATCAACTCCGTGGCCGCAATCGACGTCGTCATGAAGGCGGCCGCGGCAAGCGCAGGCGCGGCGTACGTCAACGGTGCGATCAGTACCGGTTACCTGAAGAACAACGCCAACCCGAAGTACGCCAACGACCCGATCGTCACGCAGTACCAATCGCTGCTGGCGACCTACGGTCCGAGTGGCGCCGATCCGAAGAACACGTTCTACTTCTACGGGTTCGCGAAGGCGTACGACGTCGTGAAGTTGCTCTACAACGCGGGCAAGAACCCGACCCGGGCGTCGCTGATCAAGGCGACGCAGAGCATGAATTGGGTCAACCCGTACATGATCAAAGGCATCAAGGTCAAGACCAGCAAGACCGACCACTTCCCGATCTCGCAGCTGAAACTCGTTCGGTACGAGAACGGGTCGTTCAACGAGTTCGGGTCCCTGATCAAGGGACGCTGAACCCTCGCACCGTGGGGCCGGCGCTTCGGCGACGGCCCCACGTTCTGAATGGACTTCTCTCTCACACCCGAGCAGGAGCTGATCCGCGACTCCGCCCGTGAGTTCTGCGAACGGGAGATCGTCCCCCACTCTCGCGACTGGGACCGAGCCGAAGAGCTCGATCCAGGGCTCGTTCCCAAACTCGCCGCGGCGGGCTACCTGGGTGCGACTATCGCAGAGGAGTACGGCGGCATGGGCCTCGACACGGTCTCGTACTGCCTGCTGATGGAGGAGCTCGGGCGCACGGACTCTTCGGTGCGCGGGATCGTGTCGGTGAACCTCGGCCTCGTCGGGAAGACGATCGCAAAGTGGGGAACCGAGCAGCAGCAGCGCGAGTGGCTCCCGCAGCTGGCATCCGGAAGCGCGCTCGGGTGCTACGCGCTCACAGAGCCGGGCTCGGGATCCGATCCGGCCAGCCTCGTGACCCGCGCGGAGCGCGACGGCGACGACTGGCTGCTCTCCGGCTCGAAGCTCTTCATCACGCTCGGCAGCTGGGCCGGCCTCGCACTCGTGTTTGCGCGCAGCGGCGGAGAAGGCCCCCACGGGCTTACCTGCTTTCTCGTCCCGACCGGCTCGGAGGGATATTCGGCCTCGCCGATCAAGGGCAAGCTGGGGCTGCGGGCGCAGGACACTGCCGAGGTGTTCCTCGACAGCGTCCGGGTTCCGGATTCGAACAGGCTCGGCGCAGAGGGCGACGGCTTCAAGGTGGCGATGTCGGCGCTCGACAACGGCCGCATCTCACTGGCTGCCGGCTGCGTCGGAATCATCCAGGGCTGTCTCGATGCGTGCGTCCGCTATGCGGGAGAGCGGCGCCAGTTCGGCAAGGCGATCTCGTCCTTTCAGCTGCTGCAGGAGCTCCTGGCCGACATGGCGGTGGAGCTCGAGGCGGCTCGACTGCTGACCTGGCGCGCCGCGCTCCTTGCAGACGCGGGTGAACGGCACACGCTCGAATCCTCCGTGGCGAAGTACTACGCGAGCGAGGCCTCGGTGCGTGCCGCGAATGCGGCGGTGCAGGTGCACGGCGGCTACGGCTACGTGGACGAATATCCGGTCGGCAAGTATCTTCGTGACGCGCGCGTGACGACCCTGTACGAAGGCACGAGCCAGATCCAGAAGCTCATCATCGGACGGGCGCTCACCGGCGAGAGCGCTTTCAGCTAGGAGGAGGTAGATGCCCAAGCTGGACGGAAAGGTCGCGGTGGTCACCGGCGCAGGCCGCGGAATCGGCCGCGAACACGCGATTGCACTGGCACAGGCGGGCGCAAAGATCGTCGTCAACGACCTCGGCGCGTCGCTCGCCGGGGAGGGGACGGACACGGGCCCGGCGCACGGGGTCGTGCGAGAGATCGAAACACGCGGCGGCGAGGCGGTCGCGGACGGCGAGAACGTCGCCGACTTCGCAGGTGCGAAGCGGCTGATCGACCGCGCGATTTCGACATTCGGCCGCCTCGACATCCTCGTCAACAACGCGGGCATCCTGCGCGACCGCATGCTCGTCAACATGGACGAGCACGAGTGGGATGCGGTGATCGAGGTGCATCTGAAGGGCCACTTCGCACCGACGCGACATGCCGCCGCCCATTGGCGCGAGCGTTCGAAGGCGGGCGACCAGGTCGTTGCACGCGTGATCAACACCTCGAGCCCGTCGGGTGTCTTCGGCAACGTGGGCCAACTGAACTACGGAACGGCGAAAGCCGGCATCGTCGGCTTCACACTGATCGCGGCGCAGGAGCTCCAGCGCTACGGGGTGACCGTCAACGCGATCGCGCCCAACGCGCGCACGCGTATGACCGAGGCGGCGTTCGGAGAGATCCCAAGCCCTGAAGACGGCTTCGACGCGGCGGAACCGGCGAACAACTCGCCGATCGTCGTTGCACTCTCGGCCGATGAGGCACAGGACATCACGGGCCAGGTCTTCTTCATCTACGGCGGTGTCGTCAACATGCTCTCCGGCTGGCAGGCCGGGGAATTGTTCGCACGCGGCGAGCGTTGGGATCCCGACGAATTGCTGCACGAGCTTCGCGACCGTCTCCCCGCCGGAGCGGCGCCACCCGGGATGCTCGCCTCGATGCACCAGGCCGGCGGGCAATCGATGAGGGAGTGATGACGACGAGATGACGACCACGCTGACGATCGCCGAGCTCGAGCAGTCGGGCGAGCGCGAGCTCGGCACGAGCGACTGGCACGAGATCACGCAGGACCAGATCGATCTCTTCGCCGAGGCGACCGGTGACCACCAGTGGATCCATGTCGATCCCGAGGCGGCCGCGAACGGCCCGTTCGGCACCACCGTCGCGCACGGTTACCTGACCCTGTCGATGCTGCCGATGCTGCTGAGCGAAGTCGTGTCGGTCAGCGACGCCGCCATGGGCGTCAACTACGGCACGGAGAAGATTCGCTTCACGAGCCCGGTGCCATCGGGCTCGCGCGTCCGCCTGCACGGGAAGCTTCTGCGCACGGAGCGGCGTGGGCCGAGCGTCGTTTGGTACGTGGGCGTGCAGATCGAGATCGAGGGCAAGGAGAAGCCCGCGCTCGTCGGCGAGGTCGTCTATATGGCGGCGGGAGCACCCGATGTCTGAAGCGGTGATCGTCGCGGCGACCAGAACGCCGATCGGCCGCGCGCGCAAGGGCTCGCTCGTCGACGCGCGTCCCGACGATCTCGCTGCGTTCGCCGTCGACTCCGTGTTGAAGCAAGTCCCCGAGCTCGATCGCTCCGAGATCGTCGACGTGATGGTCGGCTGCGGCTTCCCGCAGGAGAAACAGGGGATGAACCTCGCGCGGCGGGTTGCCCTGCTCGCCGAACTACCTGAGACCGTGCCAGGAACGACCGTGAACCGTTTCTGCGCCTCGAGCCTGCAGACGATCCGCATGGCGTTCCATGCGATTCGCGCCGGCGAGGGCCACGCGTACGTCGCCGCCGGCGTCGAATCGATCACCCAGGTGGATGGCTATCCCAAGGACGCCGAGGAGCTGCACCCGAAGCTGTTCGGTGACGACGCACCCATTGCGAACGTCTATATCCCAATGGGTCTGACGGCGGAGAACGTCGCCGAGCAATGGGACGTCTCCCGCGAGGACATGGACCGCTTCGCGCAACAGTCGCAGGAGCGAGCCGTCGCCGCGCAAGAATCAGGTTTCTTCGAGCGCGAGATCACTCCCTGGGACGGCGTCGCCAAGGACGATGGGCCTAGGCCGGACTCCACGCTCGAGAAGCTGTCGCAGCTGGAGCCCGCGTTCAAGCCGGGCGGAAAGGTGACGGCGGGCAACTCCTGCCCGTTGAACGACGGCGCGGCGGCCGTTGTCGTCATGAGTGACACGCGCGCGCGCGAGCTCGGGATCACACCGCTCGCGCGAATCGTCGCATCCTCCGTCGCGGGCGTGGCACCGGAGATCATGGGCGTCGGCCCGATCGAAGCGGTGCGTAAAGTGCTCGAGCAGGCCGGAATGACGATCGACGACCTCGACGTGGTCGAGCTGAACGAGGCGTTTGCGGCGCAGGTGCTTCCCGTCTGCCGCGAGCTCGGCATCGACCCGTTCAGCGACAAGCTGAACCCGCACGGCGGGGCGATCGCACTTGGCCATCCGTACGGAATGACCGGCGCCCGGATCATGAACACGCTGCTCAACGACCTGCGGACGCTCGACCGGACGATCGGCGTCGAGACGATGTGCGTCGGCGGCGGCCAGGGCATGGCCATGGTCGTCGAGCGGCTCGATTAGTCTCGCTTCATGGCGATCGCCGACTCCCCCACTTTCGCCGACTTCGCGGAATTGCGTGGCGGCTACCGCGCCTTCATGGAGGAGCACGTCTATCCGAACGAGACGGCGCTCGATCGCGAGGACGACGCGGCGCAGGAGCTGATTGCCGAGCTGCGCACCCGTGCGAAGGACGAAGGACTGTGGGCGCCGCACCTTCCGCCGGAAGCGGGGGGAACCGGGCTCGGTTTTCTCGCCTACGCGCATCTGAACGAGGAGATCGGGCGCGTGCTGTGGGCGCAGTACGTCTTCAACTGCCAGGCCCCGGACGCCGGCAACGGGGAGATCCTTCACCTGTTCGGAAGCGAGGAACAGAAGGAGCGCTGGTTGAAGCCGCTGGTCGCCGGCGACATGCGCTCGTTCTTCTCGATGACCGAACCGGATGTCTCCGGCTCTGATCCCACCGACCTGCGCACGACGGCAGCGCTCGACGGCGACGAATGGGTGATCAACGGTCGGAAGTGGTTCTCCTCGGGCGCGGAAGGCTCGGCCTTCGGGATCGTGATGGCCGTGACCGAGGCGGATGCCGACCCGCGGCGGCGGGCAAGCCAGATCATCGTCCCCTCCGACGCCCCTGGCATCCAGATCGAGCCTGTGCCGACGCTCGGACACCGCGGCCGCGGCTGGACGACGCACTGCGAGGTCACGTACACCGATGTACGCGTGCCTGCCGGGAATCTCCTCGGCGAGCGCGGGTCCGGTTTCCTCATCGCGCAGAAGCGGCTTGGCCCGGGACGGATCCACCACGTCATGCGCTGGCTCGGACAGATGCAGCGGGCCTTCGAGCTGATGTGCGAGCGCGCGCTCGAGCGGGAGGTGTCGGGCGCCCCGCTGGCCGAGAAGCAGACCGTGCAGAACTGGATCGCAGACTCTGCCGCGGAGATCCAGGCATGCCGGTTGCTGACACTCGACGCCGCGCACAAGATCGACGAGGAACGTGACGCGCGAGTCGAGATCTCGGTGATCAAGTTCTATGCGGCCGACGTCCTTTCGCAGGTGATCGACCGGGCGATCCAGGTCCACGGTGCGCTCGGGCTGACCGACCGGTCCCCCCTCTCGCATATGTACGCGCAAGCGCGCGCCGCGCACATCTACGACGGGCCCGATGAGGTCCATCGGATGGTCGTCAGCCGGCGAATCCTGAAGGCGTTCGCCTCGGGCGAGGGCTGGCGCTTCGCCTCCTAACTAGGGTGGCGGGACGCCGACGGCGGCGCCCGACGCGTCGCGCGGGCCGGGCACGTTCGGAAAGCGGAACTGGAGCGGCTCGCGCCCGGGCTGCACGACCCAGACCTGCCCGGTCTCGGCCCCGCGTGCGGCAAGGAGAACGGCCTGCGCCACAGCCTCCGGCTGCAAGAGCGGGAAGCCCGCGTCGGCAAAGCGGGAGGTGTCGATGAGCGGCGTCGCGACGAAGCCGGGTGCGACTGCATTGATTCGTATCCCCCGCTCGTCGAGTTGCGGTGCGACGCTTCGGACAAACCCGATCACCGCGTGCTTGGTCAGCGTGTAGATCGGATCCTCAGAGGCCGGAACCAGTCCTGCGAGCGATGCGGTCACCACGATCGCGCTTCCGGGCTCCATGATGCGCGCAAGGCGACGGACGCCGAAGACGACGCCGTCGAGGTTCGCGCCGAGGATGCGCCGGTAGGCGTCGTCCGACAACCGGCTCACGTCCCGCTCGCCCGCGACGACGCCGGCGTTCAGGCATGCGAGCTCGACCGCGCCGACATCGCCCCAGGCGTCGGAGTCTGCGACGTCGAACCCGTCGGCGAGGTCAGCCGACTGGACGTCGGCGCCCTCGCTCTGCAAGAGGTCGACGATCGCGGCACCGATTCCGGAGGAACCGCCCGTCACGAGTGCAGTGCGCGGGAACATCGGGAGATACTGTCGCATCCGCCTCGCAGTGACCATCCCATTCACGGGCGTCCCTCTCCACGAGCTCGGGCCGCTCGTGCGCCGGATCGACGAGGCGGGCTATGACAGTGTGTGGTCGGCGGAGTCGACGGACCTCGACGGCTTCACACCGCTCGTCGTCGCGGCCGAGCACAGCACGCGCCTGCGCCTCGCAACGGGAATCGTCAACGTCTACACGCGCGGCCCGGCGCTGCTCGCTCAGACCGCAGCGGCGCTCGCGGACGTCAGCGACGGCCGCTTCGTGCTCGGCCTGGGCGCCTCGTCGAACGTCATCGTCGAGCGATGGAACAGCATCCCGTTCCGCCGCCCGCTCGCGAAAGTGGAAGAGACCGTCGAGTATCTGCGCGCGGTCCTGGCCGGGGAGCGCGGAGCCGGCGGCTTCAAGCTCGCTTCGCCGCCGGAGAAGCCCGTGCCGATCGTGTTGGCAGCCTTGCGCGATCGGATGCTGGGCCTTGCCGCCAGGATCGCCGACGGTGCATTCACGAACTTCCTGCCGGTCGGCCACACAGCGCAAGTCGTCGCCGCGTTCGGAATGCCCGACAAGGAGCTCGCCTGCCGCTTCTTCTCGATCCAGGGCCCCGAGGACGAAGCTCTCGCGACCGCGAAGCGGATCTTCGTCGCTTACGCGACGGTCCCCGTCTATGCCGAGTTCTTCCGCTGGCTCGGCTTCGATGAGGACATCGATCCGCTCGTCGCAGCGTGGAACGCCGGCGACCGGAAAGGTGCGCTCGAGCTCGCTCCGGAGGCCCTCGTGCGCGAGATCTTCCTGCTCGGCCCCGTCGAAGAGCAACGCGAGCGCCTCGCAGAGTTCGAGCGCGCCGGCATCACGACCGCGGTGCTCGCGTTGTCCTGTCCGCCGAACGAGCTGCCCGCCCTGATCGACGCATTCGCGCCAGGACACCGGTAGCGGCGGCAACGGGCTATTCGAGTATGGCCGCCCACCGATCTGGAGCCCCGACGTAGAACTTCAAGGCGTCGTAGGCCTTCTCCGTGTCTTCGGTGTGGTGATGCGGTGATCGAAGCAGGTCGCTGAAGGCGGCGATGTCAGCGAGGTCCCAGCGGAGCCGGAAGAAGCTCATCGCAACCGCGTCGACCTCGTGGCCGGTCGCAGCGGCATAGCCGTTCGCCTCTTCTTCGTCGTCGCCCAGCAGCATCCAGAGATCTCGCTCGGGAGGGGCCAGCGCAACCGTGTCCCAGTCGACGAGCACATGGCTCTCACCGACCCGCATCACGTTGCCGCCGTGCGGTTCCCCATGGGTGACCACCCAGTCGGTGCTGCTCCGCGCTACGTCAAGCGCGAGGCGGTCGCTCAACGCCAGCAGTTCGGCCACATCGCTCGCGTGTGGTGCGAGCAGTTTCCGCGCCGGCTCGGAGAGAGGCCCACCCGACCAGGTCTGGTTCAGCTCTCGTAGCGCTGCTTCGAGCCGGCCACGGCCGGGCAGCTCGAGGTCGACACGGCTCGTTGAAGAACCAACCACAGGTACCAGGTGGAGCTCGGCGACCATTGTCACGAGAGCAGCGCGTTCGGCGGTGTCGTAACGGCCGAAGGTGCCCGGCCTTCCGTCGACGAACGGGAACAGAGCGACGGAGTGCTGCGGCCCGAATCGACGCACCGTCTCGCCGCGTGTCGTAGAGATCGGCGCAGCCACGAAGCCGAGGCCGCCGTCGCGAAGGGCAACCGCCGTGTCGAATGCACGTCTCAGGCCGTCGAACGCCGAGTCACGCGTGTCCCCGAGCCAAGGCTTCTGGTCGAGGTCGTCCGCTGTGACGAAGCCGCGCTTTCCCTCGAGGTCTTGGACGACCCAGTGGTAGCTGCCACCCCCGAGTGGCGCGTAGCGGACGGCCTCGACGTCGAAACCCCAACCGTCAGCGAGGAAATCGATCAGCGCGCTGCTCTCCAACTCCTCCGGCGGGGCCGCCCTCACTTCCCCAAGCGTAACCGCGGCGACCTTCGTGTCAGGATCCGTGCGTGGAGATCGTCGAGAGGCAAACGGACGCACACGATCCAGCGCGCGCGCCGCTGCTGATCCTGGAGACGGTCCGCGCGTTCCTCGATGCGCACGAGCTCGGATCGGGCGCGCTCCGCGCACACCGCATCGGCGAGGGCGGCGGCTCGAACTTCTCCTTCCTGCTCGAGCGGGACGACGGAAGCCGCTATGTCCTGCGTCGCCCGCCACGGCCGCCTCTGCCGCCGTCGGCACACGACGTCGTGCGCGAGTCGAAGTTGCAGCTCGCCCTCGCACCGCTTGGGATCCGCGTCCCGAACATTCGCGCCGTGTGCGAGGACGAATCCCTGCTCGGCGTCCCCTTCTACGTCATGGACTACATCGACGGGGATGTCATCACGACGGAGCTGCCGCCGCCGCTCGACCACGAGCCCGAGGCGCGCCGCCGGCTGGCAGACGACCTCGTCGACACGCTCGTCGAGATCCACGCCGCGGACGTGGAAGTTCCGACGCTCGCGGCGTTCTCGAGACCGGGGAACTACAACGAGCGCCAGGTGCGCCGGTTCACGCAGCTCTGGGAGGTGAACCAGACGCGAAACCTGCCCAAGGTCGTCGACGTCGGGAAGTGGCTGGCCGCGAACGTGCCGGAACAACTGCCCGCAACCGTCGTCCACGGGGATTACCGGCTCGGAAACATGATCGTCACGCACGAGCGGCCGGAGCGAGTGACTGCGGTGCTCGACTGGGAGATGGGCGCGATCGGCGACCCACGCGCCGACGTCGGGTACTTCGTTGCGACCTACAGCGAACCGGGCGGCAGAAAGAATCCGCTCGGGACGTCGCCCGTCACCGCGCTGGACGGCTTCCCGACGCGCACGCAGCTCGTCGAGCGATATACGAGCCGAAGCGGCCGCGACGTCGAGCCGCTCGCGTGGTTCGAGGCACTGGCGCTCTGGAAAGCGGCCGTCTTCTGCGAGGCGATCTACGGTCGCTACGTACGCGGCGAGCTGACGGCGGACGACGGGCATGCGAGCCGTTTCGAGACGGGCGTTCCGCTGCTAGCCGAGACGGCCGCCGAGCTCGTCGGCGCGTAATCATGGCTCCGTCGGCAGCGCTCCCTCGTCGAGCCCCTGGCCTCGCGCGATCTGCTCGAGCAGCATCCGATCGGTCAACCACTCGACGGGTGCACGATCGTCGGTGAGGACGCGACCGACTCGGCGCGCGCCGACGAGGTCGTGGCGAAAGGTCGGCACAAGCAGGCGTAGCCGTCCTCGCACATTCGACGCGCGACGCAGGAGGATGCTTCGCTGCACCGGACGGTCGAGTGCCATCACCATGTCGTTGAAACGCAATGCGGGCCAGCGCCAGACCTGAGGGAATGCGGCGAGCAGAGTCGTGTCGACAGCCCGCGTCAACCGGTCGTCACCGGGGACCTTGGCGACGTTGAGCGCGAGAATCCCGCCCGGCCGCAGATGCCGGCGCGCAAGCTCGAAGAACTCGCGGGTCGCCAGGTAGAACGGCACGTAGGGCTGCCTGTACGCATCGACGACGATCAGGTCGTACCGCTTGTGCGTTCGCTCGAGGAATGGCCGCCCGTCGGCCGTGTAGACATGGAGGCGAGGGTTGTCGCCGAGGCCGAGGAAACGCCTGCCGGCCTCGGTCACCGTTGGGTCGATCTCGACGCCGTCGATCGCCACGCCCGGGTAGAACAAACCGTACATACGCGCGATCGTTCCGCCTGCGTTCCCGATCACGAGCATGTTGCGCGCCGAGTGGCCGAGTAGCGGCGGCAACATCGCGAAGAGATCCCAGTACTGCCCGGTCAGGACGAAGCCGCGGCGCCACATCGAGTGATAGGCGACCCCTTCGTTCAGCTGCAAGACCCGGGTGCCGTCGTCCCATTGCACGACCGAGATGTATTGATACGGGGACTCCTTTTCGAACAGCAGTCCGGAGCTTGCCTTGACCGCACCAGGGGGCACGATCAGGAGCCCAAGGGCGGCAATCGTTGCGGGAACTGCGCGGCGGCCAATCAACAACACTGAGCAGCCCGCAAGGAGAGCCGCGGTTCCGATCATCGTCCGTTGGGTTCCGAAAGCCTGGATCGCTACGAGAGCCGAGACGAACGTTCCGATGATGCTGCCTACCGTAGAGAGCGCATACAGACTGCCCGCGGTGGCGCCGGAGCGCTCGACGTCTGTGAGCGCCAACCGGATCGCGAATGGCGAGACGGCGCCGAGCAGCGTGACAGGCACCGCGAAGAGCGCCAGCGCCGCGACGAACGACCCGATGACCACGCCGACCGAGATCGAGTCGAACCCACGGAGGGCAGCGTCGAGAATCGGGCGCGCCGCGAACGGCGTTGCCGCGATGAACGCTGCCGCCACGAGAACGATCGCACCGAGCAGCGCCGGCCTGGGCGCCCGGTCGGCCAGCTTCCCGCCGAGCCAGTACCCGAGCGAGAGGTAGACGAGGATGAGGCCGATGATGTTCGCCCACACCACGGTCGAGTTGCCGAAGTAGGGAGCGAGCAGACGGGAAGCGGCGATCTCCGTCGACAGCGTTCCGGCGCCGGCTGCGAAGACAACTCCGCGGAGTCGCCAGGGTGCGCATGCCCGCTCGCTTGTTTCTCCCGGCTGGCTCGGCACCTTGAATGCCACGACCCGGAGCGTCTATCAGAACCATCCTTCGAGTGCCTTCGGGCAGAAGTTGGGAGACTGGCCCCATGGCGAGGATGGCCGACCTCGACGAGCTCGCCCTCGCGATGCCTCAGACGACGAAGGAACTGTCCGAAGACGGGCGGCCGTCGTACCACGTGCACGGCAAGCTCTTCTGTTTCCATCGCGGGCCTCGTCGAGATGCGGTCGACCCGGATACGGGCGAACGACTCGAAGACGTCCTGATGTTCCGCGTCGCCGATCTCGGAGTGAAGGAGCTCATGCTTGCCGACGAACGCGGAATCTTCTTCACAACGCCGCATTTCGACGGCTACCCAGCCGTGCTGATGCACATCCCGGACCTCGCCCGCCTCGATCGAGAGGAGCTGGAGGACGCTGTGGTCGAAGCCTGGTTGACACGGGCGCAGAAGCGCGTCGCCAGGGCCTGGCTCGACAAGCACAGGGTGTCGGACGATTAACGGCTCTTGCGGTGGGCTCGCCGCAGCGCATCCAGGCGGCGTCGGGCGAGCTTCGTCGGACGCCCACCGAAACCGAGACTGGCTGGGGCCGCGAGGCGACGCTCGAGCGCTGCCTGTTCTCGGGCGCTGACCGACTCCGGCGTCTCTACGTAGAGAGCCGCGGCAACCGCTGCCGGTCCACGCTTGTCGGCGATTGCGACAACGTCGACGGTGCGCCTCTCCGAGCGTGTCGCCACCTCGACCGTGTCTCCCGCGTAGACCTCGTGCGAGGGCTTCACCCGCACCCCGTTCACGTGGGCGCGGCCGCCGAGGACCGCTTGCGTTGCGGCAGTCCGAGTCTTGAAGAAGCGCGCCGCCCAGAGCCACTTGTCGATCCTTGCCTGTTCCATGCGCCCGCCAAGATACGCAATCCCGCAATGATGAGGCTATGCCCGCACCCAAGATGCATGCCGACGAGATCGACACCGACGTCGCGCTCGTGCGTCGCTTGCTCGCGGGAGAGTTCCCGCACTGGGCCGATCTGGCCATCGAGCCGGTCGTGTCGTACGGGACCGATCACGACATCTATCGGCTCGGTGACGACCTAGCCGCTCGGCTTCCTCGGATCGGCTGGGCAACCGAGCAGGCGGCGAAGGAGGAGAAGTGGCTGCCGAGACTCGCGCCACACCTGCCGCTCGCGGTCCCGGTGCAGTTGGCGATGGGTCATCCAGCCGCGGGATACCCCTTCGCATGGTCCGTCTACGAGTGGTTGCCCGGCGAGAACGCCAACGGCACGATCGACGACCTGGATCAGGCGGCCGTCGATCTCGCTGCGTTCGTGAGCGCACTGCGGCGGGTCGACACGACCGATGCCGACCCGCGTCCCCGTGGTGCTCGCGGTGGACCGCTTGCGGAGCTCGACGGGGCGGTCCGTCGGTCGATCGAACAACTCGGCGATCGAATCGACGGCGGCGCCGCGCTCCGCTCGTGGGAGGAGTCGCTCGACGCCTCGGAATGGGACGGCGAAGAGGTCTGGGTGCACGGCGACCTGCTGCCGGGCAACCTGCTCGTCGTCGACAGCCGGCTGTCCGCGGTCATCGACTTTGGCTGCCTCAACGTCGGGGATCCCGCCTGTGACCTCCAACCTGCGTGGAACGTCTTCGCGGGTGACAGTCGCACGCGATATCGAACAGAGCTGCAGGCCGACGACGCGTCGTGGTTACGCGGCCGCGGGTGGGCGCTCTTCCAGGCGGTAGTGGCGCTGCCCTATTACTGGGACACCAATCCCGGCATGATCCGCCAGGCCTCGAACGCGCTGGTGCAAGTCCTCGCCGCCCGTTGACCCTGGCTGTCGGGACGTGCTCTTTACAGCGACGTCCCGGTGTCGGACACTGTGCCGTTCGCGTCACCAAGAAGTCGCGCATCCGGCGGGATCCCTGGAGCGGAGCCGTTGTTCCCATCGTCACTTCTCGCCACGGCCCGGGGTCAGACACCGTCACGAACCTGTGACGAACGTTCCACAGGTTCGACTCGAGGCGGGCTCCCGCGGACGCGCCCTCTCGGCTCCCGCTGTCAACCCGGCTTGGACACGGCTACGATGGTCGTGGCCGCTCTTTTGGGTAGTTGCGCCCGGCGAAGCCCTAGACCCTGCTTCCGTCGCTCGCTTCCGCTTGTACGCGGAACGGCGTCGAGATCGCGACGGAAGGAAAATCGTGGATGTAATCAGGGTTCGCGCCCCCAGCAGCGCTGACGCTCGGCGCCTGGTGGCTTCATTGCATGGGGGTTTCTCCGCCAACGTCGACGGGGGCGATCCCTCGACCGAGGTCGAACTGACTCTGGACTCTCAGACGGCTACGAGGCTGATCGGATTGTTCGACGCCCTCGGGCAATGGTTGAGCGACGGCGGCCTCGGCGCCTGTCAAATCGGCTTCGGTGAGAGGAGCTACACGCTGCTGGCAGCCACGGCGGAGAAGCCCAGCGATCCGACGGCCTTCTTGCTCGAGCGAACGATCCAACTCCAGAAAGCGTTGGATTCCAGGATCCTGATCGAGCAGGCGAAGGGCGTTCTCGCCGAGCGCGACTCGATCAAGCCGGATGAGGCCTTCGACAAGATGAGACGCGAGGCTCGAAGCCGGAGGATGAAACTGCACGAGCTGGCCGCCGACATCGTCGAGTCCGTCAAAAGGAGTGCCGACAAAGCACTCGACTGAAGAGAGGATCTAGTTGCAGGGGGCGGGCTGACCGGCGCGCCGCTCGCGCGTTCGGTGATTCTCCAAACCGGGCGCTCGCTCGAGGCTACTGCTCATAGCCCTCGACGACCTCGGGGCGCCTGACGTCGGCTCCGCCTGCATCGCGTCCGGCCTCGCGCAGCGCGCGCCGCTGGCGCAGCAGGTCCCAGCACTGATCGAGCGAGACCTTGACACTCGCCAGCCGCTGTCGGTCCGATTCGCCCGCGGTCCCGGCCGACTCGCGGTCCCAAAGCTCGTGCTCTTCGGCGACTAGCTGCTCGATTTCGGTGTGGATCTGAGGGTCGTCCATCGCGCCTCCCAGTTCAGATGCCCGCCAAGTCTCTCCCAGCCGCGGATTTTGCACTACATCTCGACGGCGCGTGCTCGCCACGAGGCAGCACGGGTCGGTTGTTAGAGGCTCTCGGCGTCCTCTGCTGCCTCGCCGCGTTCGACGATTTCACCCTCGGTGAAGAGAATCGTCTTCAGCGCGATCCGCCAATTCGGCGTTCGCCGTAGCAGGAACTCGAGATCCATGCCGAAGTGTTTGAACTCCTCACCCTGCGCGTTGGCCATGATCGCTCTCGCCTGCGGATCGGGCTCGAGCGCGATTCGCTGCTCGTACCAGCCAATCGCCTCGGCCTCCTCGGTCAGCGAGGCGATGATCCGTGCGAACGTCCGCACCTCAGCGCTCAGCTCGCTGGCCGGCTCGTGGTACTGGTCGAATCCCATCTCCGCTCCTCTCGTCTAGGTACTGCCCAGCATGCCAAGCTCAGAGGCCGCGCTGACGGACCGCAGACCCTCTCCCGAATAGGATCAGTGGTCGACCACGTGAAGCGGTCTCCCGTAGCGCTGCTGTACGACATCCACGGCAACCTCGCCGCACTCGAGGCCGTGCTTGCCGACGTGGAGAGCGAAGGAGCGACGTCCTTTCTGCTCGGCGGCGACTACGCCTCGCTCGGCCCATGGCCGCGTGAGACCGCCGAGATGCTCGAAAGCGTGCCGGCGATCGTTCGCATCCGAGGCAACGTCGAACGATGGCTGCGCGAAGATCCCGAAGCGCCGGAGAGCTCGCAGCAGTTTCTCAGGACCGCCCTGACGGCTGCGCGCGAATCGCTCGGCCCCGATCTCGTCGACCGGCTGTACCGGCTTCCGGAGCAAGGAGAGCTCGAGGGCATCCTGGTCTGCCATGGGTCCCCGCTCTCCGACATCGAGAGCTTCGCTCCCGAGCCACAGCAGGGAGAAGAACGGATGCTCGCCGGCGAGTCTGAGCGAACGATCTTGTTCGGACACAGCCACCTGCAGTTTCGTCGAGCGGGGCCTAACGGAACACTGCTCGTAAACCCCGGCAGTGTCGGTGCGCCGCTCGACGGCGATCCCCGGGCCGCCTGGGCGATGTACGACGACGGAGAGATAGGTTTTCGCAGGACGGCATACGACGTCGAGCGGGCGGTCGCAAAGATGCGTTCGTACGGCGATTGGGCCGAGCCGATCGTCCACCGCCTCGAGTACGCATCTGATGCGGCTAACGTCACACATGCGTAGCGAGCGGAGGAGGCACGGTGAGCGCAGGCGACAAGCACATCAAGGAATACGCAACCGACGAGATCGTCGTCGAGTGGGATTCTCGCCTCTGCTACCACTCTCACAACTGCGTCCGCGCGCTGCCGCAGGTTTTCGACCCCGATCGGCGGCCCTCCGGCGCGCTGCGGGCGCGCCGCGTCGGCGTCGACGTCCCGAAGCGAGAGGATCCGCTCGAGCTTCGCGCATCGGCCAACGGCCCGCTGCTCGTCTCCGGCGGTGTGAGGATCGTCGCCGCCGACGGCACCGTCCTCTACGAGGGCGAGAGGGCGGCGCTCTGCCGCTGCGGGCGTTCGGGCAACAAGCCCTTCTGCGAGTCGTGGGAAGGACGTGGCTTCGGCAACCGTCTCGCCGCTGCGGCGCTGGACGACGCAGGCCGTCAGGGCCTCGACGTCGTTCCGCTGTGCCCGTTCATCCAACTTGGCGGGCGACGAAATCGACCCCGACCTCCGTCAGCACCTCGCGCACCGCGGCTGAGAGCGGACACCACTCCGTCTGGTAGAGCGTCACCACTTCTTCAGCCCTCGAAGCCGACGGTCTTGTGCGTCCCGTCGACTATTGCCTGCGAGCTACCACACGAAGAACGCTTGACTTACTTCTAAGCATCCCCGTATGGGCTGACGCTCATGTACTTGAAGCCCGTATCGACTGCGAGACTGACGATCACGGCAGTAGCGCCGAGCCGCTCCGCCAGACGATGCGCGCCGACGACGTTCGCGCCCGTGGAGATTCCCGCGAAGATCCCGTCCTCGGCTGCAAGTCGCCGTGTCATCTCGATCGCCTCGTCGTCCGGGATGGCCTCGACGTGGTCGACTCGGTCGGGGTCCCAGTGCGGCATCACGGAACCGGCCCAGCCTTGGACGAGGAACGGCCCAGGCGCACCACCGCTGATTGCGGCCGATCCGGCCGGCTCGTGACCCTGGATGAACACGCCATGAGGCTTGAGGGCGTCCGAGACGCCCATCAGCGACGTTGCCGTTCCCATCCCGTGACAAAACGCAGTCACGCGGCCAATTGTCTGGTTCCAGATCTCCCGACCGAGATGGTCGCGATGGTCGGGGATGATGTACGGATTGTTGAACTGATCCGTCGCATAGTGCCCGGGTTCCGCCGCAAGCTCTGAGGCACGCGCGACCATGTTGGCGATGTCCTGCGGCGTGACCTTCGGCGGCCCCTCGACGGACGGCACAACCTCGAGGTCTGCTCCGAGCGCCTGCATCAGCTGGAAGCGCTCGCTCGTGAAGCAGTCGGCAATGACGATCAGGGCGCGATACCCCTTGGCACGGCAAACGAGCGCGACCGCAGGACCTGTGCTCCCGCCGGTGTACTCGACGACCGTATCCCCAGGCGAGATCAACCCGTCGCGTTCGGCCCCGTTGATCATCGCAAGGGCCATCCGATCCTTCATCGACCCGGTTGGATTCGTGTACTCGAGCTTCAGCCAGAGCTCTGCGCCGTTCTCCGGCGCGCAGCGACGCAAGCGCACCAACGGGGTATTACCGATCGCCTGGAGAATCGTCTCCACGACCACTCATCCTGCACAACACATGTCGTCCGGGCAAATGCCGCTTGTCGAACCAGACGATGCCCGAGTCTGCAAGCCTTGGACGATGCTCGGGCTCCGCCTCGCAATGTGCGTGGCGACTATCGCGCTGCCGGCGCACGTCTACGCGCCCTACTTCGAGACCTGGACGACCGACGGCCTGACGACGACCGCCGAGACCTCGGGCGCGCGCTACTTCACACTCGCATTCCTCGCCACGCTGTCGAAGACGTCGTGCACGCTCGCCTGGAACGGCCGCAAGAGCGATCTCGTCGCAAACGGCCGCTATCTCTCGGACATCGCATCCCTCCGCGCCATCGGGGGCGATGTGATCCCGTCCTTCGGCGGCTGGAGCGCCGATCAGCGCGGGACGGAGCTCGGCGATTCCTGCAAGAGCGTGAACAAGATTGCCGCCGCCTACGAGGCTGTCGTGACGCAGTACGACGTGACGCGCCTGGACATGGACATCGAGGGCCGGTCTTTGCGGAGGCCCGCCGGCATCGACCGGCGTAACAAGGCGCTGAGGCTCGTTGAGAAGTGGGCCGCCGCGCATGGCCGTCCGTTGCAGGTCAGCTACACGCTGTCGGCTTTGCCCTCGGGCCTGAACGCCTCCCGAATCGCCGTCCTGCAGAACGCACGTGCGAACGGAACGCGTGTCGACGTCGTCAACATCATGGCGTTCGACTACTACGACGGCGCCACCATCGACATGGGCGCCGCTGCCATCGGCGCAACCGAAGCGCTCCTGGTGCAACTGCACGCACTGTGGCCCGCGAAGACGAGGACCGAGATCGCAGCGAGGGTGGGCATCACCCTGATGCCAGGGGTCGACGACTATCCGCGCGGTACCGAGGAGACCTCGCTCGTGGACGCGATGCGTGTCTACGACTACGCCCAGGCTAACGGCTTCGACACGTTGTCGATCTGGTCGATCCAACGCGACCAGAGCGGCGGCACCTGGGCCTTCAGCAACGTGCTGGCCCCGTTCACCGGCCTGTAGCGCTACGTCCGGCGGAGCCGCTCCACTGCAGCCGTGCAGCACCTGCTGACGAACACCCGGACCAGGTTCCGCTTGTACTCGACTGAGCCGTTCAGGTCGGCGAAGGGCGCCACGTGCTCCGCCGCGATCTCGCCGGCCAGCAGGGCCTGATCGGCAGCCGATTCGACGGGAACATCGACGAGCAGGGTCTCCGCCTCGGTTACGCGTCCGGGCGTTGCCGAGACCGAGCCGACGGCTATCCGGGTGTCGACGATGTGCCCGTCGTCGGCACGCATGTAGCAAGAGACGGTCAAGGCCGGCCGTTCGTGCATGGCGAACTTCTCGTGCACGAGGGCGGCTCCCACTGGAAGCACGGGAATACGAATCTCGGTGAGAAGCTCGCCGGCTTCCAGCGCGGTTTCATAGGGTCCACGCACGAACTCGCCGATCGGGATCGTGCGTTCGGCAGCGCCACGCCGGCAGACGAGCTCGGCCCCGGAAGCCAGCAGAAACGTGGCGGGATCCGAATGCGGGTCCGAGAAGCACAGGTTGCCGCCGAGCGTGCCCATGCTGCGGACGCGAACGTTCGCCACGCGACGCTCCATCTCGGCGAGCGCGGGAAAGAGGCGGTGCACGAACGGCGAGGACTCCAGCTCGTGGTGCGTCACCGCGGCCCCGACGCGGAGCGTGCCGTTTCGCTCCTCGAACACACGAAGCTCCGGGATTCCCTTCAGGTCGACGAGATTCGAATAAGCGGCAAGGCCGAGCTTCATCACGAGGAGAAGCTCGGTACCGCCGCAGTAGACGGCGGCCTCGTCTCCGTGCTGCGCGAGAAGGTCCTCGGCCTCCTCGAGCGAGTGCGGTCGGTGCAGTGCGAATGGAGGCAGCGTCACGCTACGGGCGCCGCCGCTCCCGCCAGGACCTCGAGGGCCGCCTCGACTCCGTCGCCGATCTGCGCCTGCACACCGAGGTCGACCAGCGACCGTCCGAGGGCGGCCACGCCCACGACCGGGTAGAGGCCCCGTGCGATCGGCCCCATGTGGCCGATCCGTACGAGGTTCCCAGCACCCTGGCCACCGGAGATCATCACTCCGTACTTCTCGCGGACGTGCCCGCGTACCTGGACGTCAGTCAATCCGTCGGGAACCGTGATCGCGGTGACGCAGGCCGCAGTGATCTCCTCGGTACGCGGCCAAAGCTCGAGCCCCATGGCGCGGATTCCCGCGCGGCAGGCACGAGCCGCCAGCTCGTGACGCTGGATCGAGGCGTCGAGTCCTTCCTCGAGCAACTGATCGCAGGCCGCCTCCACCCCGTGCACATCCGACACGGACGGTGTGAACGGGAACTTCCCGCCTTCGAGCCACTGCTCCTTCCAGTCGAGCAGCGACAGAAACGATGCGCGCGGCGCCGCGGGGTTCTGGCGGATGCGCGTCCAGGCTTCCTCACTCACGCTCATCAGCGACATCCCCGGTGGGCCGCCGAGGCACTTCTGCGGCCCGGCAACGCACACGTCGAGCTGCCACTCGTCCGCCTTGAACGGAATGCCGCCGACGGAAGAGACGCAATCGACGAGTGTCAATGCACCATGTGCCCTCGCGATCGGCCCGATCTCGGCCACAGGGTTGAGCGTCCCACTAGGTGTCTCCGAATGCACGACCGCGACGACCTCGATCTGGGGGTTGCTCTCGAGGAAGCGTTCGACTTCGGCTGCATCGACCGCATCGTTGTACGCCACCTCGAGCTCGTGGACGTCGGCGCCGAAATCGCGGAGCCAGTAGCCCATTCCCTTGCCGAAGACGCCGGAGACGAGATTCAGCACCGGCGTTCCGGGGCGCACCAGGGCCCGCGCGGCCGCCTCGAGGCCCAGCACGGCCTCGCCCTGCATCAGCACGACGTCCGCAGCCGTCTGCAGCAGCTGCGCAACCTTCCGCTCGGTGCGGCGGAAGCAGTCGAGGAAGGCCGGGTCGTAGTGGTACGTGATCGGCGAGCCGAGCGCGGCGAGCGTCCGCGCCGACGCGGTCACCGGTCCTGCACTCAACGTGAAGTCGGGATCGTTCATCGGTCTCCTTTCCGTCCGATCCTCCCGAGTCGCTCTGCAACCACGTGAAGGAGCAGCTTGATTCCCGAGATCTGCGGCGCAGCCGCCGCCTGTGCTTCCCGCCCTGACCCCTGGTCCCCGAGCCGTTGCTCGAGACATGCCGCCATCTCCGCGACCAGGCGCCGCGCGACGTCGTCCACGATCCCGCGCCCCAGCTTGGCGGCCCTGCCCGCGAGCGACAGCTCGGTGTGGACGTCGACACGCGACCCTTCCCCGTTCGGCGTCACTTTCATCGTCATCGCCGCTTCGAGCGAGCCCTGCGCCCCGGTCTCGTTCGCCTTCGCCCGTAGGACGGCGCTCCTGCTGGAGTCGTCTTGCTCGGAGATCCAGAGCGAGCCGCTGTACCCGAGGCGCATCGGCCCCAGCCGCACGGTCACGTTCGCCGGGTACGTGCCGTCTGCGGCAGCGGGCCCGAGCTCGCCGCCCGGAACGCACGGAGCCACCTGTTCGAGGTCGAGGAGAAAGCGATAGGCCTCGTCTGCAGGGAGCAGAATCGTGAATCTCGTGGAGATCTCCATCTACCGAGCACCACGAACGTACGGGAGGGCGAGCGCCGGCGGAAGGTAGGAGCGGCGCGCAAACGCGACCAGCGCGACCATGATGGCGATGAAGGGGAGCAGGTTGACGACGTCCGTCGAGATGTTGATCCCTGCGAGCTGGAGTGCGGTCGCCACCGACAGCGAGATTCCGAAGAGGAACGAGCCCAGCACGACCCAGAGCGGCTTGCCGCGTGCGAGCATCGCGATCACGATCGCCATGAAACCCTGGCCCTGGGTCATGAACGGCGTGAACGTGCCGGCACCCACGATCGACAGGTACGCCCCGCCGAGCCCGGCGAATGCGCCGGTGCAGAGAGCGGCGTAACTCCGCGTCGCGACGACGCTGACGCCCGCCGCATCGAGTGCCTCCGGCTTCTCACCCGCGGCACGCAGGTTGAGACCTGCGTTGGTCCTGCGGAAGATCCAGGAGACGGCTCCCACAGCGACCAGGCCCAGGTACACGATCAGCGGCTGGTCGAACACGCTCTTCCCCACGACCGGAATGTCGGAGAGGACGGGGATCGCCACCGTCGGTGGAGCCCCCAGGCGCGGATAGGTCGACCCGAATTGCGTGTCCTGCAAGACACTCGTGATCCCCTCGCCCGCCAGCGTGATCGCGATTCCGACGACGATCTGATCAAGGCCCAGACGGACGCAGAGAACCACCATGAAGAGAGACGCGAAGGCGCCGCCGGCGATCCCCGCGGCAAACCCGACCCAGAACGAGTGGCCGTAATAGGCGCCGACGAATCCGATGTACGCGCCGACGAGCATCATCCCCTCGAGACCGATGTTCAGCACGCCCGCGCGTTCGGAGATCGTCTCGCCGAGGGCGGTGAACATAAGCGAGACGCCTGCGATCAGTCCACCCGAGATGAGTGCCGTCAAGAAGGTGCGGGTGAGGAGCTCGCTCATGCGCTCGTCCTGCGTCGGAGCCTCGGAGAACGGAGCGCCTGCTGGAGGCCGGGAGTGAGGTAGCTCGCCCCGAGCGCGCGGCGGCGGCCCAGGTACTCGATCACCGTCATGAAGAGCAGGATCAGCGCAACGAGCACGAGCAGGAAGTCCGTCGACAGGCTCGCCTGCTGCGTCGCGAGGTCGCCGCCGGTCGAGAGCACGGCGTAGAAGACGACGAACGGGATGACGGCGAGAGCATTCAGCCGCGCGAGGAAGACGAACGGGATGACGGTATCGCCGTAGGCCGGGTTCCAGTTCGCCCGGACGTAGCCCCAGGTCCCGAGGATGTCCGCCGCGGCGGCCAGGCCGACCAGCAGCCCGCTGACCAGGAAGCTCATGACGATCAGACGCGGCACCTTGACCCCGACGTGCCTGGCGGCACGTGGGTTCGCCCCCAGTATCTGCAGGCGAAGCCCGAAGGAGGTACGCGTCAGCACAAAATGAACGAGCAGCGCGGCCGCGAGTGCGACGAGCACTCCGATGTGAATGCGTGTGCCCGGGATCGACGGCAGCATCTTGTTCAGCGGCAACACGCGCGTTTGCGGGATGTTCACGCTCGGGTCCTGAAACGGTCCCTTGATCAGAATGTTCGCGACACCGACCCCGATGAAGGACATCATCAGGGTCGTGATGATCTCGTTCGTCTCGTAGCGAGCCTTGAGCAGGGCAGGCACCAGTGTCCACGCCGCGCCTGCGCCGCCGGCAACGAGAAACAGCAGCAGGAGTGCGAGCCAGCGCGGCTCACTGGCGACGAGGTGAGGCCCGAGCCCCGAGATGAGGGCCGCGCCGAGCAGGAACTGGCCGTTGTAGCCGAGGTTCCAGATGTTCGCCCTGAACACGACGACCAGGCCGACGGCGATGAGCAGGAGCGGCGCCGCTCGAATCGCGCTGTCCTGCCAGGCGGTCAGCTGGATCCCGCCTTTCCACACGTTCGAGTAGAACGTGATCGGGTCGCGGCCGAGCGCAAGCAGAAGGATGGCACCCGCGCCGAGTGCCAGCAGCACGGGCACGATCGAGCGGACGACGACGTCGAGCGCGTCGCTGACGAACCGGTGTGACGGCGCGATCGGCTCGAGTGGCCGTGTCTCCGGTGAAAGGGCGGTGTCCGTCGTGGCTCCTGTCATGCGGCGGCGACGTCCCCGGCTCCGACCATCAGCTCTCCCACCCTCTCCCCCGCGTTCGGGCCGTTCTCGACCTCGCCCACAAGCCGGCCACCTGACAGCACGAGGATGCGCCCGCAGAGATCCAGGAGCTCGTCGAGATCCGTCGAGATCACGAGCGCCGCACCACCGCCGCGCGCAAGGCCGCGGATCATGTCCCGCACCGTGCTCGTGGTCCGCAGGTCGAGGCCGTACGTCGGCTTGTTGAAGACGACGACCTTCGGCTCGAAGGAGAGCTCGCGGGCGAGGACGACCTTCTGGACATTGCCGCCGGACAGCGCGCCTGCACGTGTCGAGATGCTCGGCGTGCGGACGTCGAAGGCCTTCACGAGTGACTGCGCCTCACGCTCGACCGACCGGTGTTCGATCCGCCCGTGCCGCCAGAACGGCCGCTGGCCGATCCGTTTCAGAAACAGGTTGAGGCTGACCGGAAGCGAGCTAACGATGCCCTCGCCGAGCCGGTCGTCGGTGACGTAGCGGAGACCGAGCTTCTGTCGAGCGGAGACGTCGAGACGTTCGACCGGCACTCCGTAGAGACGGATCTCGCCGGCGGAAAGCGCTCGTTCTCCCGCGATCACCTCGGCCAGAGAACGCTGTCCATTCCCGTCCATGCCCGCGATACCGAGGATCTCGCCCTCGGCGAGCTCCAGGGAGACCTCCTCGAGGCCCGGATCGAAGCCGCCCACCGGCCGCGCCGACACGCGCGAGAGCGCCAGCAACGTGGCCGCCTCCGACCGCTGCTCGTCCAACGGCGCCTGCTCGCCCTCGAGATCGGTCCGCAGCTCTGCGACATCGGCCACCGCGCGAGCATCCTCGCCGAACATCAACCGGACGATGCGCCCCTGCACCTCCTCGGCCGAGCTCCCTTCGAGCTCCGCCGTTTCGATGGCGCCGACGACGCGGCCGGCCCTCAGGATCGTGATCCGGTCCGCGACGGCAAGCGCTTCGTGCAACTTGTGCGTGATGAAGATGACCGAGATCCCGGTCTCCTTCAACCGGCGCAGGACCTTCTGCAGCTCCGCGACACCCTGAGGAGTGAGCATCGACGTCGGCTCGTCGAGGATGAGCACCCGCGAGCCGCGCCAGAGCGCCTTGACGATCTCGACCTGCTGTTGCCGCCCTAGCGCGAGCTCGCCGGCGGGGGCGTCCGCGTCGATCTCGACTCCGAGCGTCGCCGCCACCTCCGCGAGTCGCGCGCGCGCCGCCTCGACGTCCAGCCTCAAGCCGCGGGTCTCGCCGAGGAGAAGGTTCTCGAGCACCGTCAGCGCACGCACGAGCGTCGAGTGCTGATAAACCGTGCCGACGCCCAACTCGAGCGCCGCGCGGGGCGAATCGATCTGCACCATCCGCCCACCCACCCGGATCTCACCGGCGTCGGGCCGGACCATCCCCGACAGAATGCTGATCAGCGTCGATTTCCCGGCACCGTTCTCGCCCAGCAGGCAGTGCACCTCGCCGTGGCGGACGGTCAACGAGATGTCGTCGTTCGCAAGGACCCCGGGAAACTGCTTCGTGATGCCGACCAGTTCGACGGCGGGCGCGTCGGCAGGGTCCCGCTCGCTTTCGCGGCCGGACTGAGAGCCTGTCGGGATGGCCGCTTTGCGATTGAGCGATTCCGTGCGAAGCCTCTCGTCTCGCCGCGGCGGCCGCCCGAAGCGGCCGCCGCGCATCTTGGTCCGCGTTCCTCGAACGCGGCTACTTCTGGTTGATCAAGGCCTTGACCTGTGCGGCCTTCGTCGTCAGCGGAACCTTGAGCTTGCCGAGCTGGATCCGCGTCTGCGCAGCCTGGATCTCCTTCCAGACCTTGGCCGAGATGGAACTGGTTTTCAGGAGCGAGATGCCGCCGTTCGCGAGGGTCAGGTTGTACCCGTGCGTTCCGTACGTTCCCTTGTCGATGTCCGCGAGCGCCTTCTTGTAGGCGTCCGTGAAGTTCCACAGCACCGAGGACAGGAGCACGTGGTGCTTGTCGATCGGTCCCATGTTTCCGATGTCGCCGATGAACCACACCTTGTGTCCCGCCTTGGCTGTCTCGATTCCCTGCAGGTACCCGAACGAGGCGTTGTCGCCCATCCCGAAGATGACGTCCGCGCCCGTCGCGATCACCTGCGTGACGACCCGCTTGCCGCCCGCGGAATCGTCGTACCCGGCGGAACTGATCGTCACGAACGAGATCTTGATGCTCTTGTCGACCTTCTTGACGCCGGCGACGAAGCCGCCGCTCATCTTGTACCAGTTGGTGTCCGACGCGGAGATCACGACGCCGACGTGCTTGGTCTTCGTCGTCCGCGCGGCGAGGATGCCGGCGAGATAGGAGCCCTGCTGGCTCGAGGTGGTGATGTTGGACACGTAGTTCTTCGTCAGCTGCGTCGGAATGTCGTAGGTCATGATCGGTACCTTCAACTGCACCGCAATCCGCGACGCCGCCGTGTCGTAGCCGCTCGCGTGCGCGATGATGAAGCCTGCGCCGCCTTTCGCGAGTTGTCGCAACACCGCTTCCGTCTTGTCGTAGCCGATGTTCGTCTGGGCGACGAACTTCGCGCCGACGGATGAAGCGGCCGCCTTGGCCGCGTTGTATCCCTGCTGGTTCCAGCCGTAGTCGCTCGGCTTCGCAGGCGTCGCGATCGCCACCTGCTTCACCCCTGCCTTCTTGACCGCCGTCGCGGCGAACGCAGCCCCCGCTGCGATCACGACCGCAATAGCAGCGAGGACGGCGAGCGCGGTTACCGGAAGACGCCTATGCATCTGGTGAGATCCTCCTCTCATCGACCCTTGTTCTCGAGTTGCCGGCCCGACGACTGGGCGCCGCGCCTGGTGCGCGCCGGCACGACCGTCGAGCGCGAAACGAACCGAATCTCACCGGTCCGGCGAGGGCGAGTGGAGTCCTTGATCGCCTCGTTCATAGGGTGGTAAGGTCGGCTGGTAACTGTTAACAATCCGCGCGCGAAGCGACCCTACCGCTTTGGCGAGAAGGATGCAATGGCACCGGAGGCAGCGGTTCAGAGCGACAAGAACAACGATGTCCCGCGGCTCGAGAACCTCACCCTCTCCCAGCGCGCGCACACCTTTTTACGCGACGAGATTCTCTCCAATCGCCTGCCTCCCGGCACGGAGCTGCAGGAGGTGGCGCTGTCTCAGCAGCTCGGAGTGAGCCGCGGCCCGATCCGCGAAGCCCTCGGCCGGTTGGCCGCCGAGGGACTCGTGACAGTTCGCCCTCGGCGCGGCGCGGTCGTCCACTCCCTTTCTTCCGGCGAGTTCCTCGAGGCCTACCAGGTGCGGGAGGCGCTCGAAGTGCTGGCCGTGCGCCTTGCAGTACCGCGGCTCGGGCCCGAAGGGCTTGCCGAGCTCCAGACCGTCACCGACACGATGGCCGCGCAAGCCGCCTCGGGACACGTGACGGAGTTCTTCGAGGCGAACTCCCTCTTCCACGAGACGTTCGTCCAGCTCTCGGGCAACGAAAAGCTGCAAGAGGTGTATCGCCGGCTGATCGGCCAGATGCGGCGCTACTGGAGACGCTCCCTCGTTCTGCGCGGCGACCTTCGCCGCTCGGTCTCCGAACATCGCGCAATCCTGCGCGCGGCGCGTGAGGGCGACGCCGAGAAAGCGGCGGTGCTGATGGCCGAGCACATCCGGGTGCCGCAGGCGCGGCTGCAGTCGATGACCGCCGACGAGTTGCTCGAGGCCGAAGCCTCCTTCGACAGAAAGGTGAGCGAATGAGCGGCAAGGCGCTTCAGTTCGGCGTCAACCTCAACAACAGGGAGCCGCTCATCGCCCCCGACTACGACCTCCAGGCCCTGCTCGACCTCTCGACCGTCGTCGAGGACTCCGGCTTCGACTCGGTCTGGGTCGGCGACAGCCTCTTCTCGAAGCCGCGCTACGAACCGCTCGCCCTGCTCGCTGCGATCTCGCAGCGAACCTCCCGTGTCCGCCTCGGCACCGCTTGCCTCGTCACGTCTACGCGCAATCCGCTGTACCTCGCGCTGGAGTGGGCGACGCTCGACGTCCTCTCCGGGGGCCGCACGATCCTCGGCGCCTGCAAGGGCAACCCGGAGGAAGGCGTTCGCCGCGAGTTCGCCGCCCTCGGCCTCGACTACACGAAGGCCGGGTCGATCTGGGAAGAGGGCCTCCACGTTCTGCGGACACTGTGGACCGAGGGTGAGATCACCTTCCACGGCAACCATTTCGACTACGACGGCATTTCGTTCAGTTCGGGAACGGAGATGGCGCCGCTCGGGCCGCTGCAGAAGCCGCCTCCGATCTGGGTCGTCTCGAACCCGCGCCTTGTGGGCGATGCGCCCAGTGACGAGATGCGCAGACGCATGGAGCGTGCCTGCCGGCGCGTGATTCAGTACGGAGACGGCTGGATGACCTGCTGTCGCGCGCAGCATCCGGAGGAGCTGACGGAACAGATCGGCTATCTGCGCGACGCCGCGGAGCGCTACGAGGAGGACTTCGACCGCTACGTGGTCTCGTACCAGGTCACGATGAACATCGGTGAATCCGAGGACGAAGCCCGTACCGCGTTCGACGACTACATCTCGAAGTACTACCCGGAGTTGTCGCAGGCGATGGACCTCTCGAACTGGGGTCCCGTCGGCACACCGGAGCAGATCGGCGCGTGGCTGCGCGAGTTCGCCGACCGCGGCGTCAACCACTTCATCTGCCGGTTCGGAGCGATCGACCAATTCGGGCAGGTCGAGCGCTTCGCAAAGGAAATCCTGCCCGTATTCACCGCCGAGCGAGTGAGGTGAGCTCCATGGCAACCGCTGTCGACACACTTCGCAAGGACGCCGAGCTGGTCGTCGACGTCTGCATGTCCGTCGAGCCGGACGACGTCGTCACGATCATCTGCGACGACGACCACCGCGAGCAGGCCGACGCAGTCGCACGCGTCTGCGTCGAGCGCGGCGCCTGGCCGGTGATCATGAACAACGAAGCGCAGGTCGTCCGCGGGCGCGCGGACACGCGCTTCCCCATGGCTCCGCCGCGCAACCTGCACACCGCGATGACGAGCTCGGACGAGGTCATCATCCTGACGAACCTCGAGTGGGCAAATCGCTTCGCCCACGTCGACGCCGTCAAGGAGACGTGCGCGGCCAACGGCAAGATCGCGTCGGTCGAGGAGGGCATGGGCGACTGGGAGCTGACGCGCGAGATGATCATGGAGGCGACGCAGCGGGCCCGTGACGCGATGGCCGCACTCGAGGGCAAGAAGCTCTGTCGCGTCACCTCGGCCAGAGGCACCGACGTGACCGTCTCGATCGAGGGCCGTCCCGCGCTCGAGGTGACGCCGATCAAGAAGCGCGGTCAGATGATGGGGCCCGTACCGCTGTGGGCGGAGGTTGCATTCGCGGCCGTCGAGGACAAGACGGCCGGCACGATCGTCGTCGACGGCGTCATGCTCGGCATCGGGCTACCGGGCCAGGTGGAGAGCCCGATCACGTGGACGCTCGAGCACGGGCGCTGCACGAAGATCGAGGGCGACGCCGAGGCCGACCGCTTGCGCGAGGTGACTGCGGGTGTGGAGGGAGCGGACGTGATCGGTGAGTTCGCATTCGGAACGAGCGAACGTTCGCCGTTCGGCTCGCCTTCGGAGAAAGGCCGGCTCGGCACGGTTCATTTCGCCCTCGGCGACAACCACAACGCCTACCCGGGCGGACAGAACGTGAGCTCTCTGCACCTCGACGGCGTCGTGCTCGATGCGAGCCTGCAGATCGTCGACGACGGGACCTGGATCCTCCGAGATGGCGAGTGGGTCCTATGAGCGTCGCTCGCCTACGGCTCGCTCGCGTGGGGGAAACCATGTTTCCCCCACGGAGTGCCCCCTTCTTTAGGGAACGCCTCAGCCCACGCGCCGCTGAGATCGCCGCGCAGGCTGAGGAGAAAGAGCGGGGAAACCTCCCGGTTTCCCCCGACGCCCCTTCCCCCGCTCATAGGCCAGAGGCTTGCCTATGAGCGACGTCGCCGTCATCTCCCTCGACCAGGTCGACCCGATCGAGCTCCCGCACGGGAGTTGGAGCCGGATGCTCGTGACCGACAAGCAGACCGAAGGCAACCGCGCCTCGCTCGGCTACTCCGTCTTCACGCCGGGTACGGAGCTCACACCCGTGAAGCACGAGACCGAGGAGGTGGCGTACGTCGTCAGCGGCCGCGGAGAGCTCCGCCTCGACGACCGAGCGGTGCAGTTTGCACCCGGCGATGCGCTCCACATCCCGGCCGGGACGTGGCACGCGGTCGCCAACACCGGAACCGACGAAGTGATCATGGTCTTCGGCTTTCCGCATCCGGACTACCCGCCCACCGAACGCCGCTAGTGCTCCACTAGTGGTCGCAATCGCGCAGTCGCTTCGCGAGCAGGTCGCGTGCGCGTGTCGCATTCTCGCGCTCGAGGGATACGCGGATCTCACGCTCGGCCATGTCAGCGGCCGCAGTCCCGGAACCCCCACGGTCTACATCAAGCGGAAGGGCATCACGCTGGGCGAGACGGAGCCCGACGACGTGATCTCCTTCGAACTGGACGATGCCGAGGCGCTCGATTCGCCGGAGATGCATCTCGAGGCTGTGCTCCATACGGAGGTCTACCGGGCGCGGCCCGACGTCGGCGCAGTCGTCCATGGGCATCCGCCCTACGCCACCGCTCTTGGGGCGACCGGTGCCTCGCTCGAGTTGCTGACACACGACGCCGTGCTCTTCGTCGACGGCCTACCGGTGTACGACGAGACCCCCGAGCTGATCACCCAGACCGATCAAGGCCGAGCGGTTGCGGCCGCACTCGGCGATCGCAACGCAGTCTTGCTCCGAAACCACGGCGTGCTCGCGGTCGGGCGCGACGTGCCGTGGGCTGTGCTCGTCGCGTGCACGCTCGAGCGCGCGGTCCGCCTGCAGGCGGTCGCTTCCGCCCTCGGCGAGCTACGCCCGATCGAGGAGGACCTCGCGCGCCGCATGTTTCCCGCCAAGTACCACGACGGGCTGGTCGAGGAGTACTGGCAGGCCTGGCTGAGGAAGCTCGAGCACCAGGCGCAAGAGGCGCCGCCGAATCCGTGATCGTCGAGCTGCAGCTGAACGGACGTCCGGTCCGCGACGACGTTGCGCCGCAGACGCTTTTGCTCGACTACCTGCGCGACCGGCACGGGCTCACTGGTGCGAAGCGCTCGTGCGACGTCCAGGTGTGCGGGACCTGCACGGTGCTCGTCGACGGCCTCCCCGTCAGCTCGTGCTGCACGCTCGTCGCGGACGTCGACAGCCGGGACGTCCTCACGATCGAAGGCTTCGCCGAGCTGCCCGAGTTCGAGCGTTTCGAGCGCGCGTTCGTCGACCATGCCGCGCTCCAGTGCGGCTTCTGCACGGGCGGGATGCTGCTGACGACGAAGTTCTTCCTCGACGCAGGGCTTCTCGGGACGAACGAGGAGATCCGGCGCGGCCTCTCGGGCAACCTCTGCCGCTGCACGGGTTACCACGGGATCGTCGAAGCTGTCGCCGAGCTCGCCGGAGCAAACGAGTGACCATCATCGAGCGGCAACCGCTCGCGCACGTCGGCCGCTCGGTTCCACGGCGGGACGCGCACGAGAAGCTCCGGGGGGCCGCGCAGTTCGTCGGCGACTTCGTCGTGCCGCGGATGGTGCACGGAAAGGTCCTGCGGTCGCCGTTCGCCCATGCCCGAGTGGTGGCCGTCGACGCGAGCGAGGCCGAGGCGCTGCCCGGCGTCGTCTGCGTCCTCACCGGTGACGATCTCACCGACCTCGATCCCTACTGGGGTCACGCGATCAAGGATCGCCCGATCGTCGCGCTCGACCATGTGCGCTTTGCCGGCGAGCCGGTGGCGGCGGTCGCGGCCGAGGACGAAGCCACGGCAGCGGCGGCCCTGAATGCGATCCGTGTCGAGTACGAGGAGCTCCCGGTCGCGGGGACGATCGAGCAGGCACTCGCCGACGACGCGCCGATCCTGCACGAAGGCCCACTCCGGCCGGGGCTCTTCCACGGGCTCGGCGAGCTTCCACCCCGTGAGGGCAACGTCTGCTACCGCTATCGGATCGACCGCGGCGAGCTGGAGTCGGTATTTGCGCGGGCCGACCTCATCGTCGAGGGCGAGTACTCCTTCCCGGCCGTCTACCAGTACGCAATGGAGACGCACACGGTCGTCGCACAGGTCGAAGGTGAGGAGATCACGGTGTGGTCGACGTGCCAGCATCCGTTCCTCGTCCGCGCGGAGCTCGCCGATCTGTTCGCGGTCCCGCTTGCCAGCGTCCGCGTCGTGGTCCCATACCTCGGCGGGGGGTTCGGCTCGAAGTCGTATACGAAGATGGAGCCGCTGACGGCCGCGCTCGCGCGCAAGGCCGGCAGGCCGGTGCGAATCCAGAACCGCGTCGACGAGTCGATGGTGACGACGCGGCGACACGGCATGCGCTGCCGGATGCGCACCGCGATGACGAACGAAGGCAATCTGGTTGCACGCGACGTGGACTGCTGGTTCGACACGGGCGCCTATGCCGACAACGGCCCCCGCGTCACGGCGACCGGAGGAGACGCCGCGCCCGGGCCCTACCGGTGGCATGCCTACCGTGTCGACGCCCGCTGCGTCTACACCAACACCGGCCCTGCAGGCTCCTACCGCGCATTCGGCGCGGCACATCTGCAGTGGATCGGCGAGTCGCAAATCGACGAGCTTGCACGGCGGGCGGGTCTTGATCCACTGGCCGTACGGCGCGACAACCTCTGCCTGCCCGGCGAAGAGCTGCGCAACGGCGCCAAGTCACTCGACGCCGATCTCATCGGCGACGTCGAGCAGGCCGCCGCCGCAGTCGGTTGGTCCGAGCCGAAGAGGGCGAACGTCGGCCGCGGGGTCTCGGTCGGCCTGCTCGCGGCCGGCGCGCATCCGGTCTCGACGGCGATCGTGCGGCTGGAGGCCGACGGGCAGGTCGTCGTGCTCGTAGGCACAACCGAGGTCGGGCAAGGCCCGCGCACCGTCTTCGCGCAGATTGCAGCCGAGGAGCTCGGCGTCGACGTCGAGCAAGTCACCGTGCGCGGGACCGACACGCGCTTCACCCCCTACGATCGCTCGACCGGGGCGAGCCGCTCGACAACGATCGCGGGGCTCGCGGTGCAGCGGGCAGCGAGGCAGGTGCGCGACCAGCTGGAGGAGATCGCGGCTGGAGATCCACTCGAGCCGACGGCCTACCCGGAGCTGCTGCGCCGCCACTTCGGGTTCACCGGCGGTGAGCTGATCGGCAGCGGCGAGGTCGCGCCGACCGGCACCGGTTCGTACGCCGAAGGCCCCGTCTTCTGGGAGGTCTGTGTCGGCGCCGCCGAAGTCGAGGTCGACCCGGAGACCGGGGTCGTGCGCGTGCGGCGCACCGCAACCGTGGCCGACGTCGGACGTGCGATCAACCCTCAGCTCGTCCAGCGCCAGGACGAAGGCGCCACGCTGCAGGGCCTCGGCAATGCGCTGTTCGAGGAGATGGTGTTCGAGGATGGACAGCTACTGAACGACACGTTGCTCGACTACCGCGTGCCCAGCTTCGCGGATCTCCCGAACGAGATGACCTGCGTCATCGTCGAGAACGAAGACGGACCCGGACCTTACGGCGCCAAGGGCTGCGGGGAGGGCGCCCTCGCTGCAATCCCTGCTGCCGTGGTGAACGCGCTGGCCGACGTGGGCGTTCCGATGCAAGAGTTGCCGCTGACACCGGAACGGGTCTGGCGGCGAATCCAGACACTGAAAGAGGAGGGAAAATGGCCACGGTAAAACAGCCGGCCGCCAAGGACGCGGCCACCGGTCGGCCTGCGGTGCGCCGAGCCGCAGTGATCGGAACCGGAACGATGGGACCGGGAATGGGTGCCGTGCTGGCGCGCGCAGGCATCGCAGTGGCGATGTACGACGTCAGCGAGGAGGCGCTCGACCGGTCGAAGGCCGGCGTCGGCCTGGCCGAGGGCGTACTCGACCAGCTGGAGACTCCCTCCGTCGACGGAGGTTCGATCCGCTACACCGCCGACCTCGGCGACGCGCTCGAGGACGTCGACTTCGTTTTCGAGGCCGTGCCGGAGAAGCTGGAGATCAAGCATGAGGTCTTCCGGGATCTCGAACGCCACGTTGCCGCCGACACGATCCTCGCCTCCAATACGTCCGGGATCCCGATCACGAAGATCGCAGAAGGCTGCGAACACCCGGAGCGTGTCGTGGGAACACACTGGTCGAACCCGCCCCACCTGATCCCGATGATCGAGGTGATCCCGGGCGAGCGCACGAACGAGGAGACCGTCGACGCAGCCGTCGCCCTCGTCGGGCGCATCGGCTACGAGGCGGTCGTCGAGCGCGAGGTTCCGGGCTTCGTCGAGAACAGGATCCTCTACGCGATCATGCGCGAAGCAGTCGACCTCGTCGACCGCGGCATCATCGATGCCGACGGCATGGACCGCTGCGTGCGCTGGGGAATCGGCTACAAGCTCGCCGTGATCGGCCCCATGGAGCTGCTCGACATGGCCGGGCTGGACATCTACCAGGCGGTCGGCAGCTATCTGAACCAGGACCTCTGCAACTCCACGGTCGTGTCGAACACGATCACCGATCGCACGGCCGAGGGGAAGCTCGGCATGAAGACCGGCGGGGGGCTCTACGAGTACACGCCCGAACGGGTCGACCAGCTGCGGGCCGAGCGGGCGCGCAAGCTCGTCGGCGTCCGCAAGGCGCTCTCCTAGGAGACCGAGGTGAAGATCTACCTTCTGGACAACGGCTCGATCGTGATCGACCACGCGCAGCTGATGTGGAACATCGGCGGTGGAACGCCGGTGCGGATTCCGTCCTACGGGCTGCTTATCGAGCACGACGACGGCCTCTTCGTGTTCGACACGGGCTTCGACCTCGACCATACGAACGCGGTGCTCCCGTTCGAGTTGCCCGAGCAGACGCCCGAGCAGACGATTCCGGGTCAGCTCCGGGCCTGTGGCTTCGAACCGGGCGACGTCACGACGCTCGTGAACTCCCATCTCCACTTCGACCACGTCGGCGGTAACAAACACCTGACCGAGGCAACGGTCGTCGTACACGAGCGGGAGCTCGAGCAGGCGCGGAACTGCCAGCCGTTCGAGCGCTTCGGCTACTCCGACCGCTCCTGGGACTACGACGGCGCGAGCTTCCGGACGATCGCCGGTGACACCGAGCTCGCTCGGGGACTGTGGCTCTTCGAGACGCCCGGCCACACGATTGGTCACTACTCGCTGCTCGTGACGCCTGACTCGGGCCGGCCGCTCGTGTTCGCCTTCGACGTCGTCTACACCTCCGAGGCGCTCGAAAAAGGAGTGCAGCCGGGCTTCCACTACGACCCGGTCGCGGGAGTCGCGTCGATCGAGCGCGTCAAGCAGGTCGCGGCGGAGAACGAGGCCGAAATCTTCTTCTCCCACGACATGGACGCCTGGAACGGCTACAAGCACGCGCCGGACTTCTACGAGGGTTAGGAGGCAGAGAGATGAAGCTGCAGGATCGGGTCGCGATCGTCACCGGCGCGGCGCAGGGAATCGGCAAGGCGGTTGCCGACAAGCTGGCGGCCGAAGGCGCGAAGGTCGTCGCGGTCGACGTGAACGGCGAGGGCGCCAAGCGAACCGCCGCTGGGATCGACGGAACCGGGTTGCAGGCCGACATCTCCAGCCCCGAAGACGTCCAGCGCATGGTCGACGAGACCGTCTCGCAGCACGGCAAGGTGGACGTGCTCGCAAACGTGGCCGCGGTCGTCCCGTTCACGGCCTGGGACGACATCACATTCGACGAGTGGCGCCGGATCATGTCGGTCAACCTCGACGGGCTGTTCCTGACGATGAAGGCGGTTGAGAAGCCGATGCGCGACGCCGGTTACGGCCGGATCGTCAACGTCAGCTCGAACGTCATCCTGGCGGGCACGCCGAACCTCGCTCACTACGTCGCCTCGAAGGGTGGCGTCTGGGCGTTCACGCGCGCCGCGGCTCGCGAGCTCGGGAAGTACGGGATCACCGTCAATTCGGTCGCACCCGGGCTCACCGCGACCGAGGGTGTGATGGCAAGCCCGCATGCAGAAGCCTTCGAGTTCGTGCAGATGCTCCAGTGCATCCCGCGCCGCGGCGAGGCGGCCGACATAGCGCCCTCGGTCGCGTTCCTCGCTTCTGAGGAAGCCGGCTGGGTCACGGGCCAGCTCCTCGTGGCAGATGCGGGCATGACGCACAACTGATGGCGCGGGTCCCGGCCACGCGCGCGGGCGCCATTCTGGCCGTTGCCGACTTCGACGCCTCGCTCGCCTTCTACCGCGACCGGCTCGGGCTCGCGCTCGTCGCGACATACGATGATCCGCCCTACGCGACCTTGTCGGCAGCGGAGACGCGCATCTCGCTCGCCGAGGAGGGCCATCCGGCGGAGGACCGTCCGGGCGTGACGATGAGCGCGCCGAGAGATCCGTCGCGGGCGAACCTCGTGCTGGTCCTCGAAGTGGAAGATGCGCGCGCCGTCCATCGCGAGCTCGCAGCGGAAGGAGTCCAGTTCCTCGCGGAGCCCTTCGAACCGCCCTGGGGCGGATGTCGCTTCTTCTGCGTCGACCCCGACGGCTACCTCGTCGAGATCGAGCAGCCGGCATGAAGGCGATCGTGCTCGCAGGTGTCGGCGACGTGCGTGTGGAGGAGGTCGAGGACGCTCGGATCGTCGACGAGACCGACGCGGTCGTCGAGGTTCACCGAACAGCCATCTGCGGCGCCGATCTGTTCCCGTTCCACGGCATGACCCCGAACTTCGAGACGGGGACGATCCTCGGGCACGAGTTCGCGGGGAGAGTGACAGAGGTGGGCTCGGCCGTCGACGGCGTGAAGCCGGGGCAACGCGTGGTCTGCACGAGCACGATCTCGGACGGAACGTGCGCACACTGCCGCGCGGGGCGTCCCTCGCAGTGCCTGGGCCGTGCGCTCTTCGGTTACTCCGGCGTCTATCCACGTCTCGACGGCGGCCAGGCCGAGTACGTTCGCGTTCCGCACGCCGACCGTTGCCTTCTCGCCCTGCCCGACGAGGTGGACGAGGAGACCGCGATCTTCCTCGCGGACATCCTTCCGACGGGCTACGGCTCCGTGACACGCGGCGAGGTCGGCGTCGGCGACCTCGTGGTCGTGGTCGGCTGCGGACCGGTCGGGTTGATGGCCGTGCTCTGCGCCGCGAAGGTGGCGGGCACGCTGATTGCCGTCGACGGCGTTGCGGCGCGCCGTGCGCTGGCGACGCGTCTCGGCGCCCACGCGGTCGCGCCGGACGAGGCGGAGGCCACGGTTGCGGACGCGAGTGGCGGCCTCGGCGCCGACGTCGTGATCGAGGCGGCCGGGGCGCCGGCCGCTCTCGACTTGGCCCTCCGCGTGGCACGCGGCCGTGGCACCGTCTCCGTCGTCGGCGCACACTTCGAGCCTGACTATCCCCTCGACAATGCGCTCATGTTCGAGCGCGAGCTCACGCTGCGCTTCACGATCGGCGATCCCGTTCGGGATCGTGAACGTCTGCTCGGCCTGATGGCGGCGCGCCGTCTCGAGCCGGCGCAGATCATCACGCATCGGCTGCCACTCGAGGCTGCGCCGGAGGCCTATCGGCTGTTCGACAGCCGCGAAGCGACGAAGGTGGTGCTCACGCCGTGACGCCGCGCAGACGAATGGCCTTGATCGGCGCCGCCGTGCTCGCGGTCGCCGCGATCGCGGCGACCGTGCTTGCGACTCGCAGCAGTGACGGGGCGAGCACCGTTCGAACCGCGTCGCCCGCGACGGTGCGGAGTGCGCTGATCACGCGGCTCGAGACGAGCCACCTGACTTATCGGTGGGTCGTCTGCGTCCGCACGGGGCGCGTCTTCCGACAGCAAGCCGTCGTGCGGTGCAACGTCAACTTCGGCGATCCGCACATCGAGGCCTACTGTTCGATCATCGACGGCGGCCGCCTGGTGACCAATCACGAGACGCCCTCGTTCACCTGCCCTGCCGATCTACGAGGGTGGGCTACGACGATCGTCACCGGCCCGTAAGTGGGCGAACTGCTGGATCAAGAACCGGCGACGGCGGTCACGTCGCGGCGTCGGCTGGCGATGCCGGTAGCGTGTGCGCGGTGATCGTCGAGACCGCGACCGAAGCCGGGGCCCGCCATGGGATTGGCACGGGCATGACGCGCGCCCGCAAGTTGGCCAATCTGGCTGGGACGGTGCTGCCCCTCGTGGGTCTGGTAGTAGCGATCGCGCTGCTGTGGAACCGAATGGTTGGGCCCCGCGAGCTGGTGATTCTGTTCGTCGGCTATGTCCTGGCGGGCGTAGGGATCACGGTCGGCTATCACCGACTTTTCACGCACCGGTCGTTTCAGACTTATCGCTGGGTGCGCTACACGTTCGCGGTACTTGGTCAGTGCGCCGTCGAAGGCAACGTCGTCAGTTGGGTTGCGAACCACCGCAAGCATCATCAGTTCTCCGATCAGAGCGGCGATCCTCACAGCCCGCACGCGGGCTACGGCGAGGGGGTCATCGAGGGGATCAAAGGTCTCTGGCACGCCCACACGGGCTGGCTTTTCGAAGATGACGCGACTGCCGAGCGCGACCGCTATGCCAAGGATCTGGTCGAGGACAAGGGCCTCAAGCTGATCGCGCTGTTGTTCGTTCCGAACGTTCTACTCTCGGTGGTGATCCCGGGCATTGTCGGTTGGGCCTGGATCGGGGGGCGGTACGGCTTCTTCGCCGGTCTCGTGTGGGGCGGCGCGGTTCGCATCCTGCTCCTTCACCATGTGACCTGGTCGATCAACTCGATCTGCCACTACTGGGGCCGGCAGCGATTCTCGTCGCGGGACGAGTCCCGTAATGTCTGGTGGCTTTCGTGGATTTCCTTCGGCGAGTCCTGGCACAACAACCACCACGCCTTTCCTTCGTCTGCATTCCACGGCCTGCGTGGTCTCGAAATCGATCCCGGCGGCTGGGTCATCTGGACGCTCGAACGCTGCGGACTCGCCTGGCGGGTTGTCAGGATTCCACCCCAACGGCAAGCAATGAAATTGTCACGGGCCTGACGTAGACGCGGCTTCGTGCGTTCTTGCCCGGCGGTGATCGTGGTGGAGTTTTGAGTCTCGCGGAGAGACGTGTTGTCGTGACGGGGTTGGGGGCGGTTACGCCCCTCGGCCTGGATATCGAAACGACGTGGACTCGGTTGGTAGCCGGCGAGAGCGCGGGCTCGGTCATCACCGCCTTTCCTTCGGAGACGCACCCGGTTCGTATCGCTTGCGAGGCGGCGGAGTTCGAGCCCGAGCGTTGGGTCGAGCGGCGGACTTTGCGCCGACTCGATCGATTTGCGCAGTTTGCGGTGGCGGCGGCGCGTATGGCCGAGGCAGATGCCAACCTCGACGTCGGGGGTGAGCAGGATCGCGTGGGTGCAGCGATCGCGACAGCTCAGGGCGGCGTCGAGAGTTTGGCCGAGTGCTGTCGCGAGCTTGCGGAAGAAGGCCGGATTCATCCAACCCTGGTGACCGCGTTCATGCCGAACATGGCGGCGGGCTGGGTGTCGCTCGAGCTCGGGTTGCGCGGTCCGCTCAGCTCACCGTGCACAGCTTGCGCCGCCTCTGCGATGGCGGTAGGCCAAGGCTATGACGCGATCAGGCTCGGCCGCGCCGACGTGATGCTGTGCGGCGGCAGCGAGGCAGGCATCACGCCTCTGGCGATGGCCGGCTTTGGCGCGATGCGCGCGCTGTCTCGTCGTAACGACATTCCCGCCCAGGCGAGCAGGCCGTTCGACGCCGGCAGGGATGGGTTTGTGATGGGCGAGGGTGCGGCGGTGCTCGTACTCGAGGAGTTGGAGCACGCGCAAGCGCGTGACGCGAAGGTCTATGCGGAGGTGGGCGGTTACGGGCTCAGCTCGGACTCCTTCCACATGACCGAGCCCGACCCCGCGGGCACCGGGCAGGCGCGAGCGGTCCTCGCCGCACTCCGAGACGCCGGAGTCGCAGCGGAGAATGTCGATTACGTCAACGCCCACGCGAGCTCCACCCCGCTGGGCGATGCCACCGAAACTGTTGCGATCAAGGCCGCGCTCGGAGAGGAAAAGGCAGGGACGACGCCGATGTCGTCGATCAAGGGTGCTATCGGTCACTGTCTCGGCGCCGCCGGAGCTATCGAGGCTGCCGTCACCGTTCTCGCCGTCAAGCACAACATCGCTCCACCGACGATCAACTACGAGGATCAGGATCCGAGCTGCGACCTCGACTACGTTCCGAACGAAGCACGTCCAGCCGAGATCGACGTGGCGCTCAGCAACAGCTTCGGGTTCGGCGGTCACAACGCCGTCCTCCTGCTCCGCAGCTACGAAGAGGATTCGACGACTCGAGGACCTCTGTCTTAGCAGGGGTTATTGGAGTGGTTGACGGTAATTAGACGGCGGCCAGGGTTGACTGCTCGGCACCCGCCTTAACGGGAAATCAATACCGCGTCAACCGAAAATTAAAGACCCGTTTTGTAGGGTCGGCCACCGGCTGATGTGGATCCTGCTGATTGAGGATGAACCCCGCATCCGAGCTTTCATCGCACGTGGCCTCGGGGCAGAGGGCTTTACCGTCGATGAGCGGGACGACGGTCAACTCGGGCTGCGTCGCGCCCTCGAGGTGGAGTACGACCTCGTCGTCCTCGACGTACACCTCCCATCTCTGGACGGATTGAGCGTGCTCCGGGTGCTGAGCAGACAGCGACCTCAGCTTCCGGTGCTGATCCTGTCGGGGCGCTCGGACCTGCGGACGAGGCTCGCCGCGTTCTCGCTCGGCGCGTGCGACTACCTCGAGAAGCCCTTCGCGTTCGACGAATTGGTTGCACGAGTCCGCAAGCACGCGCGGCGGAGAGCTGAACCGGCACTCCAGGGGAGCTTGCTGTGAGCCGAGCTGCGCGCGCTCTCGCCGTCGCTGCCGGAGTGGCCTTCGGTACGGCGCTGATCGTCTACTACATCGTCTCCTACCTGACGGTGAGCCCCCCGGTCGTCGCCGCGACCGGATCGAAGCCGCGCGTACATCTCACGTTGCAGACCGTCGCCTCGTTCGGCAACCCGCCGCACCCCGATTGGGTCTCGTACCTCGCCCGCGACCCGCACGGCAAATGGGTCCACAGCACGGTCCTGCGTGTGCCCGCGTACTCGACGGTGGACGTCACCATCTACCAGTTCGACACCGCAACGGGCTTGCGCAACCCCTTCTGGGGCCAGCCGCGCGGCACGATCGGCGGGACGATCAACGTCGACGGCAAGACGTTTAACGTGCTCAACCCAGATCTGGCGTCGCACACGTTCGCGATTTCCGACCTCGGAGTGTCCGTCCCACTCAAGGGCGTGGCGGACAACGCGAAGAACCAGTGCAGCGTCGCTCCCTGCACCCTGTCGGAGGCGCACACGACGGTGACGTTCTCGTTCAAGACAGGCAAGCCGGGGAAGCTCCGCTGGCAGTGCTTCGTGCCCTGCGCCTTCGGCTTCCCACTCGGCTTCGGCGGGCCCATGCAGAGCATCGGCTGGATGGACGGCTACCTCATGGTCCAATGACGACGATCGCCGGCGAGCCCGTCCCCAGGCACGGCGTCCGGATCTTCGCGATCTGGCTGGTTCTGACAGCGATCGCCGTGCCGCTGATCGTGCTGGTACTCGGGCCACACCTTCCCCCGCCCCACATGACCGTCGAGTCCGTCGACCAGCGCAATGCGAACATCGTGATGACGGCGCTGCTGGTCCCGATCGCGCTCCTCGTCCTCGTCTACTTCATCTACTCCTTCGTCTTCTTCCGTGAGACAACTGACGCGATCGTCGACGGCCCGCCGATCAAGGGACACGCGGGAGCCCAACTGCTCTGGATCGTGCTGACGAGCACGATCGTGCTCGCCCTCGCGGTGTGGGGGAGCTACACGCTGATCGCCGGCGCGCACGGAGCCGGCGGCGGCCAGGGCCCCGACCCTGCCGCGAAGCCGACTGGCTACCAACACGCCCTCCCGGTGCAGGTGATCGGCCAGCAATGGGAGTGGACCTTCCGTTATCCGACGTACGGCGGCATCGAGACGCGCGACCTTGCCATCCCGGAGCACACGCTCGTAGCGTTCCACGTGACCTCGCTCGACGTCACGCACTCGTTCTGGGCGTACGAACTGGGCGTGAAGGCAGACGCGGTGCCGGGAGTCGACAACATCGCGTACGTCAACCCGCGTCACACCGGCCTGTTCCAGATCCGCTGCGCAGAGCTCTGCGGTCTCTGGCACGGCCATATGTCGAAGAAGGGCCGCATCCTTGCATCCTCGGCGTTCCAGGCGTGGATATCCGCAGCACAGAAGAAGAATGCGTCGATCGTGAAGTACCTACCCAAATACAGCCGCGTCTATTACCCGGCGCCCCTCAGGCGAGCGGGCTAGGTGAGGAGGTAACCGCGTGAGCGCGACACCGATCGCAGCCCAGCCACCGGTCTGGCGGCGCCTGATCGGCTTCAACATGTTGACCGGCCTCGCGCTCGGGATCGGCGGCTGGTTCCTCGGGGCGTGGATCGGTGGACAGATGGCGGTCGGTCATCCCTACCTTCAGGGGACGGACCAGAACGACGTCGGCATCTACATGGGTTACCTCTTCGCCGTCATCGGTTGGCTCGTCGGGCTCGGCTTCGCCAACTACCCGATCGGCCGGCTGCTCGGCCGGGCCCCGTCGTTGCGTCATCACGAGACCGGGAGCTGGACGCGTTACTTCCGGCTTTGCACCGACCACAAGGTCGTCGGCATCCAGTACCTCTTCGGCGTCGGCATCTTCTTCTTCATCGGCGGCCTGAACGCGATGCTGATGCGGACCGAGCTGTTGCGACCGGTCGAGCAGGCGTGGCCGGCGAGCCAGTACCTGACTCTCGTCAGCCTGCACGGGACGATGATGATCATGATGACGTCGGCCTTCATCCTGGGGCCGTTCGGCAACTACTTCGTCCCGATCATGATCGGCGCGCGGCGGATGGCGTTTCCGCGCATCGAGGCGTTGACGTTCTGGCTGGTTCCGGCCGCCGGCCTCATCCTCCTGTCGGCGATCGCATTCGGAGGGATCGCGACCGGCTGGACCGGGTACGCGCCGTTGGCCGACGAGGGGCGCGCCGGGATGGACGCCTACGTCATGTCGTTCATCCTGATCGCGATCTCCCTGACGCTCGTCGGCCTCAATCTCATGGCGACGATCCTGACGATGCGCGCTCCGGGGATGAGCTGGACGCGCCTGCCGATCTTCGTCTGGTCCGTGCTGGCGACGTCGATCCTGATGGCGCTGGCCGCGCCGGTGCTCGTCGCGTCGATGACGATGGTGCTGATGGACCGGGCGGCGAACACGTCCTTCTTCGTCGCGAGCGTCGGCGGCAGCCAGTACCTGTACGAGAACCTCTTCTGGTTCTTCGGCCATCCGGAGGTGTACATCCTCGCCCTACCGGGGTTCGGGATCGTGCTCGAGATACTTCCGGTCTTCGCTCGCAAGCCGCTGTGGGGCTACCGGCTCGCCGTTGCCGGGATGCTCGGCGTCACGCTGCTCAGCTTCATGGTTTGGCAGCATCACCTGTTCGTGAGCGGGATGAATGCCGGCCTGCGGCCCTTCTACATGCTCACGACGGAGCTGATCTCGATCCCGACCGGCTTCATCTTCCTCAACGCGATCGGGACGCTCTGGCGCGCACGCATTCGCTTCACCGTGCCGATGCTGTTCGCGCTTGCCTTCTTCTTCAACTTCCTGATCGGCGGGCTGTCGGGCATCTTCCTCTCGGACGTCCCCAGCGATGTGACAACGCACGGCAGCTACTTCGTGATGGCGCACTTTCACTACACGATCGTGGGCGGGCTCGTCTTCGCGTTCTTCGGCGCCGTCTACTACTGGCTGCCGAAGATGCTCGGCTTCGAGCTCAACGAGACGCTCGGCAAGATCCACTTCTGGCTCTTCTTCGTCTTCTTCAACCTGACGTTCTTCCCGCTGTTCGCGGCCGGCTTCCTCGACATGCCGCGTCGTGTCTCGACGTACGCGCCTCACCTGCAGACGCTGAACATCTTCGTCTCCGCCTCTGCATACGTCATTGGCCTGTCGATGCTCATCTTCATCGCCAACCTGATCTGGTCGCTCGTCTTCGTTCGCCAGCCTGCAGCCGAGAACCCGTGGGTGTCGCGGGGGCTCGAGTGGCAGGTGCCGACACCGGTGCCGATCGAGAACTTCGACCGGATACCCGTGATCACGAGCGGTCCGTACGAGTACGGCGTTCCCAATGCGCCGCCGGTGGCGGACTTTGCGCCGGGCGCTCTCCCCGCGGCGGGGCGCTGAATCGTGGATACGACCATGTCTGCCGCAACCGTCGACGCCGTGGAGCAGCCCGACATACTCGCGCGCAACATCCGCGTCGGTTCTCGCATCTGGGCGGCCTCGCAGGCGTTCTTCTTCCTTGCGTTCTTCTTCGCGTTCCTTTACCTCAGAGCTCTCAACACAAGCGGTATGTGGCGAGGGTGGCCGCACCATCATCCGAGCCCTTCCATCGCGTTCGGCGTCGCCATCTTGGTCTGCGTCCTCGGGAGCGCGGCCATCGCTCGCAGCGCCGCCCTGGTCGCCCCGGAGATGTGGCGCGCGACCGAGTGGGCCGCGCTCGCGCTGGCCCTCGCTGCGGTCGGGTTGCAGTGCGCACAGTTCTCGTCGCTTGGTTTCGGCCCCACAGACGCCGCTTACGCGAGCGTGTTCGTGGGCTGGAGCGGCCTCTTCACGGTCTTTCTGCTCGGCATGTGCTACTGGCTGGCGACTGTGATCGGCGACGTCACACGCGCGAGCGGTACGCCGGTGGTGCGCGCAGCGGCGGTCGAGGGCGCCGGGTTCGTCTTGCTCGTCCTGGCAGGAGTCGAGATTGCCGCGTTCATCCTTCTCTACGTCGTCAAGTGAGCTGAGCGGCACGGCTCCGGGGCTCTGGCTTCGGCTGACGGCGCTCGCGGGAGCAGGTGCGACCCTGCTCGCTGTGATCAGCGGGGCGGCAGGGCCCAGCGCGGCCCACCGGCTGCTCGCGGCGCTGGCACTCCCGCCGCTTGTCGCTCTCGTGCTGGCGGGATGGTTCGCGTATCGGCACCTGCTCGCACCGGCGGTTGCCGCCCTCGTGCTCTTCGCGGCTGCCGCGGTGCTCACAGCGGAGATCGTTCACACGGTCGCCGCGGCCGCCGCCTTTGCCGCCGCGCTCGTTGCCACCGCGGCGACGCTCAGACGCCAAGCCGCTCCGCGCGCAGCGTGGCGCGACTACCTGATGTTGACGAAGCCTCGGATCATGTCGCTCCTGCTCGTGACCGGCCTCTGCGGCATGTTCGTCGGGGCACGCGGCATCCCGCCGCTCTGGCTGCTCGGCGTCACGATGCTGGGACTCGCGCTCGCGTGTGGAGGTGCTTCCGCACTGAACAACGTGCTCGACCGGGACATCGACCGGCTGATGGGCAAGCGGACGCGAGCGCGACCGTTGGCAGCAGAGAGGATGGCGACATCCTCGGCGCTCGAGTTCGGGCTCGCGTTGTCCGCGTTCTCGTTCGTGCTGCTCGCCTCGGCCGTGAACGTCCTCACAGCAACGCTGGCGTTGGCGGGGAACCTGTTCTACGTGCTCGTGTACACACGCTGGCTGAAGCGGTCGACGCCCCAGAACATCGTCATCGGCGGAGCTGCCGGCGCGATGCCTCCCCTGGTCGGCTGGGCAGCCGCGACCGGGAACCTGACTCTGCCGGCGCTCGGGCTGTTTCTGATCGTGTTCTTGTGGACGCCTCCTCACTTCTGGGCCCTGGCGTTGCTGCTGCGCGAGCACTACGCAGCAGCTCGGGTCCCGATGCTGCCCGTCGTGCGCGGCATCCGCGCGACCACAGACCAGATCGTCCTCTACTCGGTTGTTCTCGTCGCGGCCACCGCCCTCCCATTCCTGGGCGGGACGCTTGGTCCGGGCTATCTGGCAGCGGCACTCGGCCTTGGCGCCGTGTTCCTCTGGCTGGCGCTGCGGTTGCGGCGCGAAACGACGCCCCGGCGCGCGGCTTTCCTCTTCCACTACTCGCTCTTCTACCTCGCCCTCGTCTTCACCGCGATGGCGCTCGACGTCGCGCTGTAATGACCTTTCGACGAAGGAGACCACGATGAGTCACGTCTCGTCAGGAGCAGTCCTGACCCTCGTCGTCCCGCTGTCGCTGCTCGTCGTCGTGATTGCGCTCTGGGCGCTCTCACAGCGGCGAAGGCTGCGTGGCAGGGGCGATAGCTGAGAGCCCATGCCACGGCGCCTTCCTTTGCAGCTCCGCTTGGTCATTTTCGCGGCGGCGATCGGCATCGCCGTCGGCGTAGCCGCAGCGCTGGTTCACCGTTCGCAGGGATCTGCGACTCAGCCGAGTCCGTTGCGGGCCCAGATCACCTGGGCGGCCGGGGCGAAGCCGGCACCCGGACTGGCCTTGCGCGACCAGAACGGAGCAACGGTTTCGCTCGAGTCACTGCGCGGCCGTGTCGTCCTGTTGACGTTCCTCGACTCGAAGTGCGTGCGCGAATGTCCAATCGAGGGTCATGTGCTCGGCGACGTGTTCCGACGGATGAAGGGAACGAGTGCGGTCGCGCTCGTCGTCAGCGTTGATCCCTGGGCTGACACGCCTCGAAGTGCGCGCACCTTCGCCGCACGCGCCGGCTGGACCGGCAACTGGCGCTGGCTGCTGGGCAGCAGGGCTGCGCTCGCGCCCGTGTGGCGGGCCTACAACATCGCCGTCAAGCGGACGCCGGGCGACATCCTCCATAGCACGGCGCTCTACCTGATCGATTCGGGCGGACACCTTCGCGCCGGCTACCTGTTCCCGTTCTCGGCCGTCTCCGTCGCGCAGGACGTCCAGCGTCTAGCAGACGGGACGTAGCGGATGGATCTTCTTCGCGCGCCGTGGGTGCTGGCAACGATCGTTGTCTCCGCAGTCTGGTACTGGCGCGGGTCGCAGCGACCGAGCCTTCGGGCTGTGGGGACGGGATCTCGGCGGCGCGTCGCGCCCTGGCGCGGGTTGTGCTTCGCCGCCGGGCTCGCGGCTGTTCTCGTCGCTCTGGATTCGCCGGTCGAGCGCCTCGCCGACGACTGGTTCTGGGCGCACATGCTCCAGCACGTCCTGTTGATGATGATCGCCGCACCCTTGCTGGTGCTGGGCGCGCCCTGGATGCCGTTCTGGCGTCCGCTGCCGCTCGGGCTCCGCCGTCGAATCGCCCGTGCGCTGGTCAAGAGCCCGTTCTTCAGCTGGTTGCGCTACGTCGCCAGCCTCGTCGTGACCCCGGTCGGGGCCTGGCTTCTCTTCGATGTCAACCTTGCTGTCTGGCACGTTCCGGCTCTCTACGACCTCACGCTGCGAAACACCGGCGTCCACTACGCCGAGCACATCTCCTTCGTGCTGCTCGGGCTTCTCTTCTGGAGCCAGGTGCTGGATTCGCCGTCGTTTCATCCGCGCCTCAGCGCTTTCGGCCGGGTGATCTACACGGCGGCGGGGTCCACGGCGAGCTGGTTGCTCGCGATCGTGCTCACGATTGCGACAACGCCGCTCTATCCCGCCCAGAGCGCGGGACACAAAGGTGGGCTCTCCCCGCTTGGAGACCAGCAGCTCGCCGCGGGAGTGATGCTGGGCCCGGGTTCGATCCCGTACGCAATCGTCGTCTTCTACTGGCTCTACGTCTGGCTCGGCGCAGACGACCCAGACGGGGGATTGCGGCGACGTGTCGCCCCTCGGCGCTCGGCACTGGGAACAGGAGCGCGCTGACGGTGTCGAGCATCCAGTCGCCCCGGCATCTGCTCATAAAGTCGATCCGGCTCTCGGCCACGCTGCTCGTCCTGGCCCTGTTCGCGCTGCTCAGTTACCGAATCGTGCATGGACTGTCGGGTGCCCGTGCAGCCGCCCGGATGACACGAGCGATCACATCGCACCGTGCGCCGCCTGCTCCGAACCTTCGACTGTCGGTGATCTGGCCACAGGCAGGGACCTGGCCACAACGACTTCGGGCGTCCGCCCATCGGGGAACACTGCGCCTCGGCGATCTCCGCGGTTATCCGGTCGTCCTCAACTTCTGGGCGTCGTGGTGCTCGCCGTGCCAGCGGGAGGCGGCTCTCCTCGCCGCTGCAGCGAAGGCGCGACGCGGTCGTGTCGCCTTCATCGGCGTGGACGTGAACGATCTGACAGGCGACGCGCGAAACTTCCTGCGCCTGCACGATGTGCCGTACGTGGCGGTGCACTCGGGGCGGTCGATCGCCAACCGATTCGGCCTAATCGGCCTTCCGGAGACGTTCTACGTCGATCGCCAGGGTCGTATCGAGGAGGTCATGCGAGGCGAGCTGTCGGCCACAAAGCTCCAGCGGGCGCTCGGCCGGGTGTTCCAGAACTGACTACCCAGCCTGGCCGGTCAGAGCTACGCAGCACGCTCGAAGTCGTACGGCGTGTCCACTTGCGCTTTCGGCACTTCCTCGAACCGGCCGCCAGCCGCGACGTGGGCGGCGCGCAACACCGCGATGAGCAGGCCGACTGTGACAATCGACATGATCAGGTTGAGCAGGGTGCTTGTAGTCATTGTCATCACTCCTTGATTGATTCGCTTCGTCGTGACCCAGCAAACCAGCCAAGGATAAGAGCGACCTTTGAGAGTCCTAAGAGTTCTCTGAGACTCCTGTCACCCGACCGTGGGCGGGTGTGGAAGGGATTTCGGAATAGGCAGGCTGCGCGACTCGGCAGCGGCGCTCACGTCAGACCTCGGTGCGAATTCCCGGTACGTGCCGGTCGAGGAAGTCGAGAATCTTGTCGATCTGCCGAGCCTTCTCGTCCACGTCGAAGGGCGAGTGCCCGGTCGGGAACACGTACACGTCGTGTGGATGGTCGCGGGCTGCGAGCTTCTCGACGTAGAGCATGGCCTGGCGATAGGGACAGCGGCTGTCGTTCTCGCCGATCATGAAGAACACGGGTGCGCGGACGGCGTCGGCGAAGTTGATCGGGTTGCGGTCGCGCATCAGTTCGGGCACGTCGCTCGGAGCGCTGCCGAGAAGCGCCCGGTCATATGCCTGAAGGAGCGGAGAGAGGTCTTCATAGCCGGCCTCGTAGTCGCCGACGGGAACGCCCGCGACGCCGCAGACCCATAGATCGGGATGTTTGCCGAGCTCGAGGAGGGTCACGTACCCGCCCCACGAGTAGCCTGCGATGACGGCCCGTTCCGGATCGGCGATGCCGCGCTCCACCAGGTCACGAAGACCCGCGTTGACGTCCTCGAGCTCGGGGCCGCCGATATTCCCGATCAGAGCGTCGCGCCATTCACTGCCGTAACCGGTGGACCCCCGGTAATTGACGAGGCCGACGGCGAAGCCCACGTCGACGAACGCCTGGACCTCCGGCTGCCACCTGTCCAAGTCGAGCCAGGTCGGGCCGCCGTGGACGAACATCATCACCGGGAACGGGCCGCCGGAGTCGTCTGGCGTGACGTAGAAACCGTGGACGCGCTGCCCTTGGGGGTTGACGAAGTGCCAGGACTGGTACTCGCGTCCAGCGGGACTCGGCTCCCCGTGGAGAGGCAAGACCTCCGCGCCGCTGTCGTCGACTACGCGTCGCTGCCGGTGGCCCTGTTCGTACAGCAACCACACCTGATCATCCGGTCTCACGCGCGCGTTCCAGATCACGCCGGGTTCAGTCGAGACGATTTTCAGCTCTCCCGTTGCGAGCTCGAAGCGCAACAACCGGTGACGTCCCTCGACGAGGTGTTTCAGCAGTAGGGCTGAACCGTCGGGCCACCAGTCCATGACGCGAACCTCTCCGGCTAGGTCGAGTTGGAAATCGCGGCGCTCCCCCGTGGAGAGATCCCAGACTGCCGGACGTGCCTGGCCCTCTCGCTCGTGGTCGAACGCGAGCCGTTGATCGCCCTGACCAGGTGCCCAGCACTTGGCGACCACCGACATCCCCGGGTCGAGTTGCTCGCCTACCGTCATGCCGGAGCGTGGGTCGATGACCCGCAGCGCCGGATGGATCAGGTCACCGTGCTCGGCGTGCTCCAGGCAGAGCAGCGAGCCGTCGGCCGAGAGTCCGCCACGGCAGAAGCCGTACTCGTCGGCGCTACCGATGCGAACAGCTTCCGCAGATCGATAGAGCTCTACAGCAGGGCCTCCCCCGAGCGAGACGTGGATAGCGAATCCCTCGAGGTCGCTGATTCCCGCCGCCACGATCCCCGGAGCCTGCGCGAGGCCCTCGTTCCAACCGTCGGGCACGCCCTCCAGGAACGCGCGTGTCTCCCCTCCGGAGAACAGCTGCACGGCCCAGCGGCCCGACTCATCGCCGGTCTCGTCTTCGAACCAGAGGATTCCTTTCCCGTCGAGTGTCGGCGCGCCGTCGATCACGCCGACGACGCTGTCGGTCACCTGACGGCGCTCGCCCGTGCTCGGCTCCCACGCGTACAGCTGCCAGACGCCTCCTTCGTTCGAGGCGTAAACACAGTGGTCGGGCGCGGACGGAGACCACTCGGGAAGAAACGAGATCGGTGCACGCAAGCGCCGCTCCCAAACTGCCACCGCCTCCTCCGCGACGCTCATCGCCTACGAGCCTAACGCAGCACGAGGTGATCGACGTCACGGCGGCGGAAGCAATGCGAGAGCCTCCTCGGCCTCCGCGAGCGCGCACCGGCCCCGCGAGAGCGCTGCGGCTAACTGGCCGGGGGATCAGGAGTTCCCGGGGGAAGGGCCATCCACGCGGGCGAGCCGTTAGCGCCGCCGCCACTGATCCGGCGCGACACCGAGCCGGCGGTGCCCTTACTCGCCGGCACGCGCTCGAGCGCCCGGGCGGCGGCCAGGAGTACGCCTTCGCTCGACGCGTCGAGCGCAACATAGAGGCCGTCTTTCTGCATGAGCGCTATTCCCGCATCGAAGACCAGGATCGAGCCCTCGGGCGGCGAGTAGTTCATGACGACCCGTTGGAAAAGGGAATCCAACGTCCGCGATTCGCTGACTTGAACGAACGGCATCGGCTTAGCCGCGCCGCTCGCGTTGCGGAAGCTCGCAGGATTGCCGTTTTCGTCTAGCGTCCCGTAAAAGAACGTCACTCCGGTATAGGTCTTCGCCCAGCCCCCGCTCTTACGGTTGCGACCCTCGCCGCGCTCGTCCTTCCAGATGCGTGCGAGGTCGAGGCTCGCGACGCTGTCCCCGGCCCAGAGGGCAGGCCGTCTGAGCACGGCGCTCGCGTCGGACGGCGTCAAGAATCCGCTCCATCCGATCTTCAGTGGTAGGCGCTTCGACTCGCGCGGCATGCGTGTGAAGTTGCCCTTGTCCTTGGGGAGACTCTCCGCCTCGAGCACGATCGAGTTCCCTTTGGGACCGGTCCTGCCGTCGCGCACCTCGCGCACCGCGACCGGTTCGAACGTCTTTTGGGAGACGGCGACATCGTGAACCCACTTGTGCAGCTTTTTGCGAGCATCTGGCAGCATCTCGCTGTCGACGCGGATCCAGTAGACCGGGTGCCCCTCCACGACGTCGCGTCCCAGGACGAGCGCGCTCCCGTCGTGGACGGCCTGACGGTAGCGCGTGACGAGGCTCCCCAGCTTCTTGTCGATGGAGGAAAGGCGGCCGGCCGAGTAGGTCGCATCCCCCTGCGGGACGCCGGCAAAGCGAACGACTTCGTGAATTCGGCGCCCCCGCTCGTACCAGAACTCCTCAGTGGCGTACAAGTTGTTCCGGCTTCCCGTTTTTAGATCGATCAGCGCTCCGCCCCAGCCGCCACGGATGACGAAGTGGAGGACCGGCCGGTCGCCAAGTATCGCGTTCGCACGCTGGAGGACCGTTCCGTGGGTTCCGCCGCCTAGCGACCATGCGAGCGCCGCGGCTGAGGCTCCGGCCGCGACTG
>VAXG01000043.1 GCA_005883355.1 Actinomycetota bacterium
CCTACGGCGCGTTTCTTGCGTGGGACAGCTACCACCGTCTCCCTCACGTCTACGCGGTGCTTCGGGCGCGTGGCGTGCCCGCAACTGCGAACCTGGTGCGGTGCGCGCCCGGAATCGGCATCTATCGAGGCGTTCGCTGCCGACTTTCGCTGCGTTTCGACGGACGCCTTCGGACCTGGAACTACCCAGAGGACTCGGCTCAGTTCAAGGGTCTTGCTGTGGGCGCGGCGATTCCCGTCTTGGTCGCCCCGAGTAATTCGAGCATCGTCTACACCCTGCGTGACGTCGAACACGGTACAAACGCTGGAACCTCTCCCGTGTTCTGGTACGGGGTTGTCTTGGTCGTGCTCGGGCTAGCGGGGTTCGCCTTCCTCCTCCGGCTGCGGCGACCGACAATGCCAAGGCCTCGATGGCCCAACCGCTCGCCCGGCTAGCTGCACTGTCGGCCTCGGTTCAAGTCGAGCGGACCTCATCCGGCCCTCCGCCGCGATGGTTGTCGTAGCACGCCGAACCGGCGCGAGCCCGGAACGGTCCGTGAGCCGCCGAGTGCCTGCGCAGCTCCGCTGGCTTTGTAGTGGGACTCGGGAAGGGTTGCAGGCAACAGCTCAGCCGCGTGGGCGAGAGTGATTGCGCCTGACGTCGCAGCGCTTGGTGTCGCTAGATCAGAATCGCGACGGCCGTCTCGGGCGCGCAGCCCTGGCCTACGAGCTCGCCGGCCCGGTGTAGGTCGGCCTCGCTTCCGGCCAGCCTCTCCGCGAGCGACAGGGGATAGCCGGCTTCCATCAGCACGTGCAGCCTCCAGCTCTCGACCTTGGACTGGTCGCTGCCGTTCGGCTCGATGATCTCGGTCGTCTCTCCCACGATGTGATCCGTTCGCCGTCTCATAGACGAACCCTGCCGGATTTTGTTTGTCGGTCGCCCGTTCCTGAAACCGCGCTAGGTACGCGCGAACGTCTCATCCAGGCGTTTTGCGAGCTCCCGCAGCCGGGCATCGAGGACGGCTCGCTCGGCCTCCGTGTCGGCCGCCAGCGTGTCCAGGCGACGGCGAAGTTCCTGCTCGGCCTGTAGGAGGCGCGCCTCGAACGCCTCGATCGCCTCTGTGCGCTGGCGATCGAGCCCGGCGGCGACCTGCGCCTGGCGCCGCTCGAGCCTTTGCGCGCCGGCATCCCCGACCTGCGCGAGTCGGTCGGCGAGAACGGTCTGTGCCTCGCGGGCAAACGCCTGCACCGCGCGGTCGAGCTCACGAGACAACCGGACCGCCGCGGCCTCGCGCGATGACTTGACCGTGTCGGCGAACTGCTGTGTCGCGGCATCGGAGTAACTCGACGTTGCCCGCGACACGATGCGTTCGAGCTGCTCGAGCTGGCGGCGCTCGACATCCGTGAACCCCGCCTGGATGCGACGTGTTGCATCGGCTTCCTCGCGCTCGATGAGCTCTGTCAACTGGCGCTCCCGTGTTCGGATGCGCTCGTTGAGCTCGTGAAGGGAACGCCGTCGCTCGGACGCGTAGCCCTCCACCTCGGCGCTGCCCGCTGCAACCGCCTCCTGCGAGGCACGTGCGAGCTCGTCGCGCAGACGCACGAGGCTGGCACGCTGCTGCTCGCTCTCCGCTTCGAGGCGTTCGGCATCGGATGCGATCCTCGCCTCGGCCTCGGCGATCAGCTGCTTCTGGCGCTGCGCCAACTGCGTCAGCTGGTCGGCGACTCCACGCTGCGCGCGCTCGAGGTCGTCGGTCCAGGCAATCAGCCGCACTTCGACCTGTTGCTGCGCCGCCGTGAGCGCCTTGCCGAGCTCGTCTTCGGCCAGGCGCGCACGCTCGGCCGCCGCAACTCGTCGCTCCTCGGCCATGCGCCGCTCCTGCTCGGCCAGGATCGACGCCGTGTCCGCGCGGGCGCGCACGAGCGTTCGCTCGAGCTCGGCGTTCCGTTCGTCGGCCTCGCGTGCGATGAGCGAGTTGATCCGGCCCTGGGCACGCGCCAGCTGGTCGTCGAATCTGCGAGCGGTTCGGAGGAGATCGCGCAGCTTCACCGCCGCGAGCTGCGCGACGAAGGCGATGGTGATCCCGCCGGCGGCTGTTGCGGTGCTCGTGCCGGGGCGGAGACCGAATCCGACCCACGCGGCGACGGCGGCAAGGCCGGCGAGCACGGCGAGCACGACGAGTGCGCGGCGCCGAATGCGATCGAAGGCGACGGCGAGCAAGGTCACAGCCGCCACGCCGGCTGCAACGGCGAAGGCGATCTGCATGACGGTGACCAGTCCCACGGCGTCAGGTTACGCGGAGCAGGACGAGCGCGAGTGCCATGCAGATGGCAGCGGCGGAGAGTGCCCGCAATGCCCGCTCGGATTCGGCGGTGAAGCTCTCCGCCGTGATGGGGATCGCCGAGCCGTCGATCAGCTCGATGCGGCCCGACACCTCTCGCACGCGACGGCGAACGAGGCGCACGGGCGTGGACAGGCGCCGTTGCGCATGACTGAGGAGGGCGGCGAACGCGGCGGCGAGCACGGCCTCGACGCGAATCGTCTCGGCGGCGGCGAAGTAGGTGGCAAGGACCGGAAAGGCGCCCCAGGCCAACGAGAACCACGGGTCGCCGTGAAGGCGCCCGCCGAAGAGCTCGAGGTTGTACGCCACGGCGATGAACGTTCCTGCCGCGACGAACGCAAGCAGCCAGAGGCTGGTACGTAGCGCCACAACGATCCCGATGACGCCCGCGCCCGCGAGCGAGGTGACGGCGAGCGCGATGAGCGTCGTTTCGCCGATGCGCGTCTGGAGCGGTCGTCCGTTCAGCTCGTCGAGAGCGTGTGCCGCGACGCCCATGCCGAGGAAGAACGCGAGCAGACCGAGGCCGAGCACCGAGTACTTGAAGTGAGGAGCCAGCGCCGCGCCGATTGCAACGTACGAGAGGTGCCACAGCGTGTACGGCGGGTGAAGCAACGTCACGTAGTCGCGCCACCCGCCGGGCGCGAGCGCGTAGAAGGCGGGACGCGTCGTGCCGCTCACGCGCGGCGTCCCCAGGTGACGATCCCCCCGCCGAGACTGAGCCGTTGGGACGTTGCGTCCCCGATCCCGGCTGCCTGCCAGAGCCCGAGCAGGCGATCCTCGGGCCAGCGCGCGTAGAAGTTCCGGATGCTCGGGCCGAGGAAGTCGCCGACCTCGGCCCAGCCCGGCGAGATCAGGCGGCCTGCAAGCGGCAGCCCCACGCGCACGTAGAGCTCCCAGAAGGGCCGCCACACGCCGTGCGGGACGGCGAACTCGAGGCCCGCAATCGTCCCACCGGGACGCACGACCCGGGCGAGCTCGCGCAACGTCGCCACAGGATCGGACACGTAACGCAGCAAGTAGGTGAACGTGAGCCCGTCGAACGATGCCTCGGGAAACGGAAGCCGCTCGGCCGTCCCCTCGACGAGCTGCACGTCGTCGGGCAAGCGTCGGCGGGCTTCCGCCAGCATCTCCGGGCTCTGGTCGAGCCCGACGACCGTGCAGCTCTTCTGCCGGAGAAGCTCGCCGGCGACCGCCCCGGTTCCGGTCGCGACATCGAGCACCGTGTCGGTCGCCCCGGCCTCGACGCGGGAGACAAGGAATCGCCGCCACCGCGGGTCCTGGCCGAAGGAGAGAGCCGCGGCGTAGCGGTCGTACGTCGGCCCGAGCGGGGCGAAGAGCGTCCGCGCGGAGACGACCCCTGCCACAGGGCCGAGTCTATGCTGGCGCCGTGTCGCTGAGCGAGGACGTCGGCCGGATCGCCGAGGTTGCCGCGGGCTACGCGGCACCCGGAGAGGAGGTTGCGGCCGTCCTGCCGGTCGAGCCGGCGTCCGGCGAGCGCGTCTATCTCTGCGCGTTCGTGCAGCCGGACGGGACTCAGAGCTGGCTCGCGTTCGACGACGGAGGGACTCCGCTGACGAACCGCACGCTGATCCGAGATGCGGCGTCGATCGCGGCACTCGTAGAGATCGCGGAAGAGAGCGCAGCGATTTTGCCGGAGGCCGAGCCGCGGCTCGCCTCGCCGGCATATCTCGACTCACTCGGCGCGGCCGCGGTCAACGGGGACGTCGCAGGCGCCTTACAGAGCGCGTTGCCTGCGATCGACGAGCTGACCCGCGATCTCGAGCTGAACTACAAGCTCAAACTGGAGTGACGCCGGGCGGCGGCCTGCGCACGAACCTGTCGGCCCACGTCTTCCCGTAGCGGTGAAGCAGCATGCCGAAGACGAAGACGCTGAGCCCGACTGCAAACAGCGCAACCGCGAACGTCCAGCGCCTCTCGTTCAGCCCCGTGATCATGTAGTGCAGAAGTGATGCGTAATAGCCGAGCACGCCGTAGACGGCCCAGGTCGCGCGCCGGATCGGGCCGGACACGATCACCAGCAGGGTTCCGCCGATGAGCATCGGGATCCACCCACGCGCTGAATCCCGGCCGGGCTCGACCACGAAGAAGACGAGGCCGGCGGCGACACTCAACCAGCCGAGCGCGTGGAACCAGAAGGCGTCGCGTCGCCGGCCGAACGTATCCAGGAACACTCCGGCGATGACGACCAGGCCCCCGGTGAGGAGGGCCGCGCCGGCACGGTCGTCGCTGCTCGCGGACGAGTCGCCTGCGACCGCGAGGAACTCGGCTGTTACGAGAATCGCCGTGACGACTGTGAAGAACAGAAACGAGAAGCGCGTCAGCCAGTAGGCGATCAGCCCGGCGAGGGCGGTGGTGATCGCCACCGCGACGGCGCAGCCGTTGAAGTTAGTGAACGGCATGTCGCTCGACCACACGTCGATCAACCGCAGGAAGCCGACGCCGACCGCCGGGACCATCGCGACCGCCAGTGCGGCGGCGAGTCCACCTGGTACCCACCAGCCGTTCCGCAGGAGACCGTGCGAGGCTGCGGAGTAGACCAGTAGGAGTGCGAGCGCCGCGAGGAAGATCCAGAGGCTCGATTGAGATTTGGGCAGCGCATTCAGAAGCGCGTACGAGGCCGCGGCGATCGCGTAGGTGCCGGCGAACCACAGGACGTTGGGGGGATCCATTCGAGGCCCGTCGCGCTCCAGCCTCGAGGGAAGGACGACGCCTGTCCGCTCCTCCACGCGCCGACCTTATGCGATGAGGCGGCCGCCAGGCGGCGTCGCCAAGCCGACGCCTCAGCCTTAGCACGGTCCGTATGCTGTGGACATGGAAGGCGGTTTCAACTTCCCGCTCGGGGGGGATCCTGAGGATCTCCTCCGCGGCTTGCGGGAGTTCGCGGAACAGCAGGCTGCGTCCGTGCACGAGACCCAGCGCGAGCAGTTCGCCACGCTGACTCTGAACACGGCGGTCGAACTGACCGGCGCCGCGCTCTCGCAGCTGCAGCCGTCCGGAACGCCCGACGAGCAGGCGATCGCGCTTCGCGACGCCATGCGCGTGCTCTTCCCTGAGGCAGTTGCGCTCGTCAGCGCGGCGCGTCAGGGCTTCATGCGCGAGCGATAACATCCCGCCGCCCTTGGCGATCTTCGACCGCGCGATCGTTCGCATGCTTCCGGCCGTCCCGCGGCCGCTCGTGCAGAAGCTCTCCGAGCGCTACATCGCAGGGCCCGAGTTGAAGGACGCGCGTGAGACCGTCCGGCGAATCAACGCAGAGGGGAAGCTCGCGACCGTCGACGTCCTCGGCGAAGAGATCACGAACGAGGACGAGGCGGCGGCGATCGTCCGCGCTTACCAGGACGTCTTCGCCGACATCGAGCACTGCGCGCTCGACGCGAACGTCAGCGTGAAGCTCACCGCTCTGGGTCTGAACCTCGACTACGACGTCTGCCGCGCGAACCTTGCCGTTGTCGTCGAGGACGCCGCGTCGCGAGGCAACTTCGTGCGCATCGACATGGAGGATTCGTCCACGACGGACGACGCGCTCCGCCTGTATCGCGACCTGCGCGAGCGGGGCCGCGACAACGTCGGCGTCGTGCTGCAGGCGATGCTGCGGCGGACGGATGACGACATCGCTGCGCTCGCAGACCTGAAGCCGAGTGTTCGTCTCTGCAAGGGCATCTACGTCGAGCCGCCGGAGCTCGCCTACCAGGACTTCGAAGACGTGCGGGCCTCCTACGTGCGAGCGCTCGAGGCGCTGCTCGACGCGGGTTCTTACGTCGGGATCGCGACGCACGACGAGTGGCTGCTCGACGAGGGCCGGCGCCTCGTCGCCGAACGCGGCCTGTCGCGGGACGAGTACGAGTTCCAGATGCTGCTCGGCGTACGGCCGGCCCTCGGCGACGAGCTCGTGCGCGAGGGCCACCGCCTACGGATCTACGTCCCGTTCGGGCGACACTGGTACGCGTATTCGCTCCGGCGTCTACAGGAGAACCCGAAGATCGCGGGTTACATCGCCGCGGACACGCTCGGCCGTCTCATCGGCCGTAACGGCACCTGATCTGAGCGAAGGCCCGTTAAGGCGGCGGCGGTCCGGGCGGCGGAGGCGCGGGCGGCGCTGCCTCCTCTTCCTCGACCACTGTTCGGCGGCGGGGCGGATAGCCGGGCGCTGCCGCAGGAGGGCCGGCGTAGCCACCGCGGTGCCAGCCCCAGGCGCCCGGGCCGAAGCGCTCCCAGAGCAGGAGCGAGAGGAGAAAGCCGACGAGCCCGACGAGCATGAGGATCCAGCCGACGACGTCGACGTCGACCGGCGGGTTTGGGTCGCTCTGGTTGACGGCGAAGGCGAGGATGGCGCCCACGGCGATCAGGATCAGGCTGACGGGAAGACCCATTGGGTCAGACTCCCCGGCGGCAGTAGATGCGAAACGGGCCAGGCGAGCCTCATGCTCAGGACTTCCGGGCGTAGAGCAGGAACGTTCCTGGGATCCGCGCGTCGTGGTGCCTGAATCCGTCGCTCCGCGCCGGGTATTCCTCGAGCGCGCGCAGCGCCAGCTCGGCGCGTGCAGCGGCGTTCACGATTTGGCCCAGCCGCCGCGAGCCTTCGGCGAAATAGCTCTCGCGCCAGTGCATCAGGCCGTCGACGCACAGGGCGACGGGATGTTCCTCGAAGAGCAGGAGCTCGCCGTCGGTGCGCAGCGCAGCCGCGATGCCGCGCATCCAGTCCTCGAGATCGGTGATCGGCAGGAGCGACCCGAGCCCGGCGTACACGAGGTCGAAGCGGCCGCGACGCAACTCTGCGGGCAGGGCCTGCGGATCGGCCTGCACCCAGAGGATCGAGGGCCAGCGCTCGCGTGCCAACTCGAGCGCTTGGCCGGAGGAATCGACGCCCGTGACGATTGCTCCGAGCTCCGCGAGCTCAGCGGTCGACTCACCCGTGCCGCATTGCAAGTCGAGGACCCGCTTCTTCTCGAGGTCGGCGAGCGCGCCCCGGACCTGCTTGGGGAGCCCGCGCTCGCCGGAAAGCGCCGCTGCGCGCTGCCGGTGGATTTCGTCCCACGCGCGCCGGTTGTGCTCAGTGGGTTCCATCAGGCGAGCAGGGAGTAGCCGCCGTCGACGACCAGCGTATGCCCGCGCACCATCTGCGCGTCGGGCGAGCAGAGGAACGCGACCGCGTCGGCGA
>VAXG01000045.1 GCA_005883355.1 Actinomycetota bacterium
CGAGCTCCAGCGCCCCGCGCTTGCCGGCGCTCTCGAAGAAGCGGATCGCGCCGCCGATCGGCGGCGGTTGCAGCACGGTCTCCGCGAAAAGCGTTCGCTCGAGATGCGCGAGCGCCGGCTCCGCAACCTGATCGAAGGCCGGGGGCAACTCCTCGATGCGACCGTCGGCCAGTCCGGTCAGGTCGTCCATCGTGCGGCGCAGTGACGCGAACGCAGCGCGGCCCGGCTCGTACGGCATCGAAACGGTGACGTCACTGCGGCCGGCCAGCGCCTGCAGTAGCGCCCACTCCGCGCCGGTCAGATCCTCGAAGCCGTACGCGAAGACGGGTTCCCCGCCCCACGCGTCGAGCTCCCCGGCAACCCGTTCGGCCGCACGCCGCCGCAGAAGATCGCGGTCCCACATACCGAGGCGGTCGAGCTCCGCACGGTAGGCCGCGTACAACGCTGCCAACTCGCCGTCCAGATCGTTCGGGTCGAGCAGTCCGGACTCGAGCTCGCCGACCGTTCCAAGTAGCGCGTCGGCGAACCCGCCGAAGCGGGCCGAGCGGCCGAGCCCGTTGAGCGACTGACCCGCGAGGGCACGCCTGACGATGAGTGCCCTCTGCGCCTCCGTCGCGACGGGACGCGACTCGCTGCCACCACGCGCGAGCCGCTTGAAGACGTCGTCGAACGTGCCAATCGAACCGCCGAGGAGAGCCGGCTGGATCTCGAGCAGATCGCGCTCCACGCGCTCGACGTCCGACCGGTTCGGCACGATCAGGTACGGCTCCAGAGGCAGCGCCTCGAGATATCGGTGGAGCAGGAGCCGCACCTTCCCGGCATTCGCCGGGCCGGTGATGAGGTTCAGACCCAACTGACCCACTCTAGTCGGGCGTTCAGACGACGCCCCACGCGCCGGACGCTACGAGCGGGAAAGGCTATGCGGCAGTGGTCTTGGGTCGTCTGCCCCGTCGTGCAACCGCCTGACCCGGCATCTTGCCGGCACAGGTGTCACAGAGATCGGCCTGCTTGGAGCCGCGCCGCGCGTCCGTGAAATTGATCCGCATCACCGCACCTTTGGCCTCTTCGACTTCCTTGCCACAATCGTCGCAGACCAGTCTCGTAACACGTGCCACGGATTTCTCCCTCCCAAAGCGAGTTGATTTGCGCCTGAGCCTAGCGGAAAGGATCTGGAATCAAGCGACCGCTCGCGACTGCTTAATTCGCCAGGAACGGAGCAGGCTCAACACGGCCTGTTCCTCCCGGTCGAGACCTAAATCACGTGCACCTACAACCCGCAAATGGCGAGGGCGGAAATCTTCGATCGTTGTCGCGTCGAGATACTGCTCGATCACCGCCGGACTGACGTACGAGCTGCGCGCAACTGCCGGTGTGTTCCCGAGCTCCTTTCCGACCGTGCGCATGACCGCGGCAATCGCGCGCTTCGCATCGCTCTCGGTCTCGGCCGGACCGCGTTCCGCAAGTGCAACGGCCGCAATCAGCGTGCCGCCCCAGGTACGGAAGTCTTTCGCCGTGAAGTCGTCGCCGAGATAAGCCCGGACGTAGTCGTTCAGCTTCGGGCCCGTGAGAGCACACAGGCCTTCGTCCCACTCGTAGCGGAAGAGACGGCTGCCGCGCGGGAGTGCGAGAAGCTCCTCGATCGCGTCGGCCAATTCCTCATCGACGAGCGTCGTGCGAACTGCGGATCCATGCTTGCCCCGAAAGTCGAACTCGATCCGATGTCGACGCACGCGCACGTGGTCTTTGCGAAGGGTTGTGATGCCGAAGGTCCGCGACTCCTTCGCGTAGCGCTCCGTCCCGACGCGGAACCACCCGCGGTTGATCAGACGCGTGGCGATAGCCGAGACCCGCTCGCGATCCAGAAGGTCGTTGTCCATGTGCTCCGACATCGCCGCGCGCAGGTCCGGCAGACGCTCGGCAAAGAGAATCAGACGGTCGAATTTCGCCTGCTCCTGCTGAGCGCGAAAATTCGGGTGGTAGATGTACTGTTTTCTACCCGCCGCGTCGACGCCGGTGGCCTGGAGCTTGGACGAAGCGCTGCCCGCGATCCAGACGTCTTTCCAGGCAGGCGGAATCACGAGCGACTTGATCCGCTCGAGCTTCTCCTCGTCGGTGATGCGATTTCCGCGCGCGTCGACGTAGCGGAACCGCCCGCGCGAACCTTCGCGTCTGAATCCCCCCTTCCTCGGCATGCTCCCCGCTAGTGTCCGGACCGGTGGACGCCAAAACGATCGTGGTGCTTGAAGGCGATGAAACCGGGCAGGAACTCCTGGAGGAGGCCCTGCGCGTCCTCGCACCGCATGTGACAGGCCTCGAGCTCGAGTTCCCCCGTTTCGACCTCTCGCTGGGCTCGCGGCGTGAAAACAAGAACCGCGTCGTTCACGAAGCCGCCAGGGCGATTCGAGAGTACGGCCTCGGCCTCAAGGCTGCGACGATCACGCCGGAGGGACGCGACGACATCGGTTCGCCGAACCGGATCCTGCGGGAGGAGATCGGTGGAAAGGTGATCGTGCGCACCGGGCGCCGCATTCCAGGCGTGGTGCCGTTCGGCGGCGTGCATGCGCCGATCTCGATTGTGCGCATGGCGGTCGGAGACGCGTATGGCGCGAAAGAGTGGCGCGAGGGCGAGGGCGACGAGGAGGTGGCATTCCGCACGGAGCGCATCGAGCGCCGGATCTGCCGTGCCGTCGCCGAGTTCTCGTTCCGACTCGCCGAGCAAGTCGAAGCGAAGGTATTCGGCGGCCCCAAGTACACCGTGAGCCCGACGTACGAAGGGATGCTGAAAGAGGAGATGGACGCGGCGTCGGAGCGACATCCGGACGTGCCGTACGAGCCGCAACTCATCGACGCGACCTTCGCCCTGCTCCTCGCCTCCGCCGGCGACCCGCTGGTGATTCCCGCGCTCAACCGCGACGGCGACATCCTGTCTGACCTCGTGCTGCCGCTCTTCGGCTCGATCGCCGGCTCCGAATCGCTGCTGGTCGCGTTCGAAGAGGACTACGAGCCGAAGGCGTTGATGGCGGAAGCGGCGCACGGGACTGCTCCCTCGCTGCGCGGCAAGAACGTCGCGAACCCGATGGCGATGATCCTCGCAGGTGCAGCACTCCTCGCCTACGGCGACGAGCGCTCGCAGCAAGTCGGCCGCGCAATCCGCGAGGCATGCCTCGAGGCGGTCTCGCAAGGAGTCCGCACGGCCGATCTCGGCGGGCACTCGGGCACGAGCGAGTACACCGACGAGGTCATCCGCAGGGTGAAGTCGAAGCTCGAAGTCTGGGCGACGCTGTAAAAGAGAGCTACATCGCTGCGGCGTCGGCGAGCGCGCCGGCGCTCCACGCGTCGAGAAACGCGTGTGCGAATGTCGGATCGAACTGCGATCCGGCGCAACGTCGAATCTCGTCGAGCGCGCGCTTGGTCGGGAGTGCACGACGGTAAGGACGAGTGGAGGTCATCGCGTCGAAGGCATCGGCGACCGCGAGCAGCCGCGCTCCTTCGGGAATCTGCGTCCCACGTCGGCCGGTCGGATAGCCGCAGCCGTCCCAGCGCTCGTGGTGGTACAGGACGTACGGCAACGCATCTCGCGCTGGTCCAACCGGACTGATCAGTTTCGCGCCTGCGGCCGGGTGCGTCCGGATCTCGGCCAGCTCTTGCGGCAGCAGGGGACCCCGCTTGCGCAGGAGCGTCTGGGAGATCGTCACCTTGCCGATGTCGTGGAGCGGCGCTCCGACGTCGAGCGTGCGGAGCTTCTGCTCGTCCCAGCCGAGCCAGGCCGCAAGGCGCCGGGACAGGAAGGTGACGCGCGCACAATGGGCTGCGGTAGCGGGATCGCGCGCAGCCAGCGCGGAGGCGAGGTCGACCAGCATCGGCTCGACGTCATTCCAGACCGCCGCGCGTTTCCCTTTAGTGCCAGATGCCCGTGATCGGGGCGACGTGAGCCGAGTGTCCGAGGAGAGGAAGCCCCCACGCCTGCTCGATGGTGCGGAGAAGACCGTAGTGGCCGGTCACGCCGGCGAAACGAGAGCCGGGCCGCACTGCTGTCCCCAGGGCCAGAGCTGCCGTATGGCCGCCTCCGCCGACGCTGCTCGCGCCTTCGTCGAACACGACGAACACGACCGTCTTCGGCAGCTTCAGGAACTTCCCGACCTGGCTCCGGAGCCACGCATCGCCGACTGTGACCGAGCAGTCGTGCATCGAGTGGCAAAGGTCGGGAACGACGAGCGAAAAACTGGGCAGTGTTCCGGCACGGAGATCGAGAGCCAATCGGGTAAGCGGGACGAGTCGTGCGCGTCGGACCGGGTCTTCCGCGATGTCGCGGAAGTAGGCGAAAGGATCGTGCTTCTTCGCGTAGCGCCCCTTGAACGCACCGAGGAACCCGGGCGCAGGCAGACCCTCGGCATAGGTCTTCCAGGTTCGGCCGGAAGCCTCGATCGTGTTCGCCAGGCTCTGTGCGTCGACGACACAGTCGGTGCAGTCGCTCGTGATCCCCTGTGTCGAGCCCGAGACGAGCGCGAGGTAGTTGGGCAGACTCGGATGAGTGACGCCGTAGTAGCGCGTGAGCTTCGCGTAACGCCGTGCGTAGGAGTTGAACGTCGGAGCCGCGCGGCTGCCGAGGACGCTCGTTGCCTCCTTGTTCTCGAAGACGATCACGACGACATGGTCGAACGCGGGCAACGGGGCCGCCCCGGTCGCCACGCCACCTGGGAGTAGCGCGCAGAGCAATGCCGCCCAGGCAACTGCCTTCACGCAGTCTCCGCGCGGCGCCGCACCAGATGGAAGGCGACGAGGGCGAGCACGATCAGAACAGCAATCCCGATTCCCCCGTATGCGCCGTAGCGCGCGATTGCATCGGCCGCGGCCTTTCCGGCGTAGAACGAGATGAGACCGACGCCGGTGGCCCAGACGATTCCGCCGAGCGCATTCCAGAAGAGAAACCGCCACCACGACATCCGCGTGATCCCGGCCATCCACGCCCCGGTGACCCGCACTCCACCAAAGAAACGGGCGAAGAAGACGGCCTTGCCACCGTGCCTCTCGAAGAACCGCTCTGCGGTCGGCATCACGCGGTCGGTCTGACGCTTCAACCAGCCGTAGCGTTCGATCAGCCGGCGGCCACCTTCGCGTCCGAGCCAGTACCCGATGTTGTCGCCGATGATCGCCGCGGCTGCGGCAACCACGATCACGCCGACGATCGAGAGATGCCCTTTCGACGCGTAGACACCCGCGGCAATCAGGGCCGTCTCGCCGGGAAGCCAGAGGCCCGCCGACTCCAGACAGACGATCCCGAACAGGAACCAGAGCCCGTACGTGTGGATGAAGTGCGTCACGCGTCGCCAGGGTACGTAAGATCGCGCCGTGCGAATCGGCGTTCCGCGGGAGGTCGAGCCGGGCGAGCGTCGAGTGGCGCTCGTCCCTGACGCCGTCGCGAAGCTACGTGGAAACGGGTTCGAGGTCGTCGTCGAGCGCGGCGCCGGGGCGGCTGCGTCCTTTCCCGACGAGGCGTACCGCGAGGCCGGCGCGGTGCTCGCGGATCAAGTCTGGGACGCGGATGCCGTCGTCAAGGTACGGAAGCCGACGCGAGAAGAGGTGGAGCGGTTTCGTGATGGCCAGCTACTGATCGGATTCCTCGAGCCGCTCACGGATCCAGACGGGATCGAGCTGTTGACGCAACGCGGCGTTCAGGCGTTCGCCATGGAGACGATCCCCCGGACCACGCGCGCCCAGTCGATGGACGCGCTCTCGTCGCAGGCGACCGTGTCGGGCTACAAGGCCGTCCTGCTCGCCGCCGAAAGCCTCCCGCGGTTCTTTCCGATGCTGATGACCGCGGCGGGGACCGTCGCTCCGGCGAAGGTGCTCGTGCTTGGAGCCGGAGTGGCAGGGCTGCAGGCGATCGCCACTGCACGCCGACTCGGTGCAGTCGTGGCCGGCTTCGACGTGCGCCCGGTCGTCAAGGAGCAGGTGGAGAGCCTCGGCGCGACCTTCCTCGAGCTCGGAGTGCGCGGCGAGGAAACTGCCGGCGGGTACGCCGGCGAACTGACGACGGAGGAGCAGCGAAAACAGCAGGAGGAGCTGGCCGCGCGGATCCCGGAGTACGACGTCGTGATCACGACCGCGCTCATCCCCGGGCGGCCGGCGCCGAAGCTGATCCCCGCGGCGGCGATCGCCCGGATGCGTCCGGGCTCGGTCATCGTCGATCTCGCGGCCGAGGCGGGCGGCAACGCGGAATCGACCGAGCCGGGCAAGGTCGTCGAGCGGGACGGCGTGACGCTTATCGGCCTGACGAACCTCGCCGCGACGATGCCGTTCCACGCGAGCCAGCTGTACGCGCGCAACATCAGCGCGCTACTGCAGCATCTCGCCCCGGAGGGCGAGCTCGCGCTCGATTGGAACGACGAAATCACTGCAGGTGCATGTGTGACTCGCGAGAAGGAGGCGACCCCCGTATGAGTCACGGCCTGTTGCTCACGTTCGAGGTCACGATCCTCGTGCTCGCGATCTTCCTCGGCTTCGAGGTCATCTCGAAGGTGCCGACGTTGCTGCACACGCCGCTGATGTCCGGCACGAACGCGATCCACGGGATCGTCATCGTCGGCGCCATGCTCGTCGCCGGCCTCGATCACAAGGACACGCTCACCAGCGTCATCGGCCTCGTCGCAGTGGTGCTCGCGTCTGCGAACGTCGTCGGCGGCTTCGTCGTCACCGACCGCATGCTCGAGATGTTCAAGAAGCGGGAGAAGAAACCCGACACGTGAGCCGCGAGGTCACGAATCTTCTCTATCTGATCACGATCGTGACGTTCATCCTGGCGTTGCGATTCCTGTCGAGCCCGGCAACTGCGCGGAGGGGAAACCAGATCGGCGCGGCCGGGATGCTGGTCGCCATCGTCGTCACCTTCCTGCAGAAGGGCGTCGACAGCTACTGGGAGATCTTCGTCGGCATGATCGTCGGCGGCGCGTTCGGCGCGATCGCCGCGCGCAGAGTGCACATGACGGCCATGCCGCAGATGGTCGCGCTCTTCAACGGCGTCGGCGGCGGCGCCGCGGCGTTGATCTCGCTGGCCGAGTTCCACCTGCACGCACCCGATCCGGGAACGCTTCAGGCGGACATCAGCTCATCGATCGGGCTCTCCGCAATCATCGGGAGCATCTCCTTCTCGG
>VAXG01000046.1 GCA_005883355.1 Actinomycetota bacterium
GTCGGCGACGACACCGCTATCGCGGTGCGCATGTCGACCGACATGTTCATGGGCGATAGCGGCACTCAGCTCGAGCGCGACTGCCTGCCGTTCGTGGAGCTCGTCGACGACATCGTCGACGTCTGGGACATCAACGTCTCGGGCATCTCGGAGTGGGGCGAAGATGCGACGCCGTCGCGCTTCTACCCCTCTGGGCGCATGCTGCCCTGGCAGGAAGCGGTGAAGAAGATCTCGAAGAAGCCCGTCCTCGGGGTCGGGCGCTTCACGAGCCCGGACCTGATGATCGAGGCGATCAACGGAGGCAAGCTCGACATCATCGCCACCTGCCGCCCGTCGATCTCGGATCCGTGGCTGCCGAGGAAGATCGACGAAGGCCGACTCGACGACATCCGCGAGTGCATCGGCTGCAACATCTGTATCTCGCGCTGGGAGATCGGCGGCCCGCCGCTGATCTGCACGCAGAACGCGACCGCCGGTGAGGAGTACCGGCGAGGCTGGCACCCGGAGAAGTTCGACCCCGCCGAGAACGCCGACAACGACGTGCTCGTGGTGGGCGCGGGTCCGGCCGGAATGGAGTGCGCGATGATCCTCGGCAAGCGGGGCATGCGGCGCGTGCACCTCGTCGAGGCCGACGACGACATGGGCGGGATCATGCGCTGGATCCCACAGCTACCCGGGCTCGGTGAATGGGCCCGCCTCGTCAACTACCGCAAGATCCAGATCGACAAGCTTCGCAACGTCGAGTTCGTGCCCGGCACCACGCTCGACGCAAACGGCGTGAAGGAGTACGGGGCCGAGATCGTCGTGATCGCGACTGGTGCGTACTGGGCGACAGACGGGCTCAACGGCTGCACGCACGACACGATTCCCGGCGCTGATTCGGCTCAGCCCTGGTGTCTGACGCCTGAGCAGATCATGCGCGACGGCAAGGATGTCCCCGGGAACAGCGTCGTGGTCGTCGACAACGACGGCTACTTCATGGGCGTGTCGCTCGCCGAGAAGCTGGCGAGTGAAGGCAAGAAGGTCACGCTGATGACGCACCTCGGGAACATCGCGCCCTACATGCACTTCACGCTCGAGGCGCCGAACCAGCACCGCAAGCTCCACAAGCTCAGAGTCGAGATCGTCCCGTACCACATCCCGAGCCGGATCGAGCAGGGCTCCGTCACGGCGACGCACGTGTACGACGAGGAGGGGCACGAGCGGACCTGGGAGGCGGACGCGGTCGTGCTCGTCACCCAGCGTCGCTCAGACGAGGCGCTCTATCGTGAGCTCAAGGACCGGATCGGCTTCGATGCTCTCGGCGAGGAAGGGATCAGCGGCTGCTACCGGATCGGCGATTGCGAGGCCCCACGCCTCATCGCCGACTGCGTGTTCTCCGGCCACCGCCTGGCGCGCGAGATCGACTCCGAGAACCCGGAGGTTCCGAAGCCGTTCATCCGTGAGCGGCGAGTGATCGAGCGCGAGCTTGCGTTGGCATAGCGCGCGGCAGGCGGCGTAGCGCCGTGAAGATCGTCGTTTGCGTCAAGCAGGTCGCAGTTCTCGGCGACGAGGTCGAGTTCACCGCCGATGCACGCGATGTCGATCCGGACTTCCTGGACTTCGCGCTCAACGAGTGGGACTCGTACGCGACCGAGGAGGCGCTTCACATCCGGGAGGACCTTGGCGCGGAGGGCGACGAGGTCGTCGTCGTCTCCGTCGGCGGCGCTCACGTCGAGGACGCGATGCGACGTTGTCTCGCGATGGGAGCCGATCGGGCGATCCGAGTCGACCATTCGAGGCCGGCCGACCCGATCACCGTTGCGCGGTTGGTCGCGCCTGTCGTGCAACGCGAATCGCCTGACCTCGTCTTCTGCGGCGTGCAGTCGAGCGATGGGGTGCAGGCGGCGACGGGAACGGCGCTCGCCGAGCTACTCGACCTTCCGCGTGTCGCCGTCGTGACGCGGATCGAGTGGGATCCGAGTGCCGGTCGCGCCACGGTCCGGCGCGAGCTGGAGGGCGGCCTCCTCGACGTGACGGAGGTCGACACGCCGGCTCTGTTGACGATTCAGACCGGCATCAACCAGCCGCGCTACGCGAACTTGCGGGCGATCAAACAGGCCGAGCAGAAGCAGATCGCAGTCGTGTCGCCGGCTGAGCAGGGCGAGCCCGCCTACCGGGTCCGCCGCATGTTCGCGCCGCCCAAGGGTGAGGGGGCGCAGATCTTGGCCGGCGGTCCTGCCGACATCGCACGGCGGATCAGGGAGATCGTCGAGGAGCGGCTGAAGTGAGTGCGCCCCCCTGAACGGCACCTTGATCGTCGCCGAACACCTGCGGGGCGAGCTGCGGGAGCTCACGCGCGAGCTCGTGACGGCGGCGCAGCAGCTCAGCGGGCCGGTCACGGTCGCGGTGATCGCGCGAGACCCGACCGTATTCGACGTGAGCTTCCAGGGCGTCGACGAGATCGTCAACGTCCCCCTCGGTCAGGAGGAGTTCGAGAACGACGTCTACCAGACGGCGCTCGAGGCACTCATCGCGGACAGACAGCCACACGCGGTATTGCTCGGCTTCACCGTCAACTCGATGGGCTATGGACCGGCGGTGGCCGCAAAGCTCGCTCTGGGCTTTGCCAGCGACGTGCACGGACTCGCGCTGGAGGGTGAAACGGTGGTTGCAACGCGCTCGTTCTACGGGGGCAAGGTCGACGCCGAGCTCGAGTTCCCTGCGGAGCGTCCGGTGCTCTTGCTGGTTCGCCCGACAGCGTTCGCGCCTGCCGCGGACGGTGGAAACGCACCGGCAACGGAGTTCGCGGTCGAGCTCCCGCCAGCTCGCGCCCGCCACCTCGAGTTCGAAGAGGCGGCCATGGGTGACGTCGACATCACGACTGCGGACTTTCTGCTGTCGGTCGGTCGAGGCATCGGCGACAAGGAGGCAATTCCCCGATTCGAGCAGCTCGCCGACAAGCTGGGCGCCGTGCTCTCGGTTTCGCGTCCGCTGGTCGACGCCGGCTGGATGCCGAATGCGCGCCAGGTCGGCCAGTCCGGGAAGACGGTCAAGCCCAAGGTCTATCTCGCACTCGGGATCTCCGGTGCGGTCCAGCACCTGGCAGGCATGAAGACGAGTGACACGATCATCGCAGTCAACACGGATCCTGAGGCGGCAATCTTCAACGTCGCGCACTTCGGCGCCGTCGCCGATCTCTTCGACGTCGCAGCAGAGCTCGAGAAGCTGTCTTGACCCCGACCCGCTCGACGTTCGCCGGCCTCTCGACATGGGAAATCGTCTTCTGGTACTTCCTGATCGCCGTCTCCACGGCGGTCTTCGTCTGGGGCGTCGTGCGACTCATCCTCAAGTACAGGCGCGGACGGGGGTCCTTGACCGTCGACCGGCCGCTCAGCCGTCTCTGGCGCACCGCAGCGATCGTCCTCACACATTCCTGGATCAAGCGGCGTGACCCTGTAGCGGGTGCAGGGCACTTCCTGATCTTCTATGGATTTCTCGTCCTCTTCGCCGGCACGGTCATCCTGGGCTTCCAGGACGACTTCGCAAAGCCGGTCTTGGGTTGGGACTTCTTCCGGAACGAGTTCTACAAGGGGTACTCGCTCTTTCTCGACGTCTTCGGCGCCGCCCTCATCGCCGGGCTGGCGATCATGGCCTACAAGCGCGGGATCCAAAAGCCGTTCCGCTTGCGCTACTGGCGCCCGGACCGGGCCGAGAACGAAGATGGACGGCGCTTGTACGTGATCGGCGACTGGGCGTTCCTCGGCATCCTCTTCTTTCTCGCCCTGACGGGATTCCTGCTCGAGTCGTTCCGCATTGCCGAGACGAACCCCTCGTTCGAAGTCTGGTCGCCGCTCGGTTGGACCGTCGGAAAGGCGTTCCGTGGGCTCGGTGTGACCGGCAGCACGGCCGCCGATGCGCACTTCGTGCAGTGGTGGGTGCACGGCGTCGTAGCGCTCGGCTTCGTTGCCTCCATTCCGTTCACGAAGGCGGTGCACATGCTCGCGAGCCCGGCGAGCGTCGCGTCGCGCGACGAGCAGGCCGGAAAAGAGCTGTCGCCGATTCCGGCGGACGCAAAGCCGGACGAGGTCGGTTACGGAACGATCCTCGACTTCCCCCCGCGGTACCTCGTCCAGCTCGACGCGTGCACGAAGTGCGGCAAGTGCCACGCCGCTTGTCCCGCGACGAACTCCGGTTATCCGCTCTCTCCGCGCGACCTGATCCTCGACCTGCGTGAGGTCGCCGAAGGTGCGCTCGGGCTCCGGCATGAGCTGCACGTCGAGCCACTGCGTGACCCGCACGCGAGCATCCTCGGCGATCCGATCCGGCCGGAGACGCTCTGGTCCTGCATGCAGTGCATGGCCTGTGTCGAGATCTGCCCGGTGGGGATCGAGCACGTCCCGATCATCAACCAGATGCGCCGACGGCTTGTCGAACGCGGCGAGATGGATTCAACACTCCAGCAGACGCTGGAATCCATCTACGAGACGGGCAACTCTTTCGGGGAAGCAAGCCGCAAGCGCGCGCGCTGGACCCGGGAGCTCGACTTCGACGTGAAGGACATTCGCAAGGAACCTGCGGAGGTGCTCTGGTTCGTCGGCGATTACGCATCCTTCGACCCGCGCAACCAGCTCGTGACGCAAACTCTCGCCCGCGTGCTCCGCCACGCAGGCGTTGACTTTGGGATCCTTTACGACGCCGAGCGCAATGCAGGTTGCGATGTCCGGCGAGTCGGCGAGGAGGGTCTCTTCAACCACCTACGCGAGGAGAACGTGGCGGCGATCTCGAACTGCACGTTCGAACGGATCCTGACGTGGGACCCGCACTCCTTCCACACGCTCCGGAACGAGTACGGGGCGTTCGACGTCGACTGGAAGGTCGTGCATCACTCGCAACTCCTGCTCGAGCTCGTCGCCGACGGCCGCCTCGCGCCGACGAAGCCCCTCGACTACCGGATCACGTACCACGACCCCTGCACGCTCGGCCGCTACAACGGCGTCTACGACGAGCCGCGGCAGGTGCTCGCCTCGATCGGCACGGAGCTCGTGGAGATGCCCAGGAGTCGCGACAACTCGTTCTGCTGCGGCGCCGGCGGCGGTCGGATCTGGATGACGGAGCTCAAGCGTGAGGATGCGCCTCGACCGAGTGAGCAACGAATCGACGAGGCTGTGGCACTGGGCGGCATCGACTATTTCGTCGTCTGCTGCCCGAAAGACGTGACGATGTACGAGGATGCGATCAAGACCTCCGGTCATCAGGGCGAGATCGAGCTACGCGAGCTGACGGAGCTCGTGTGGGAGTCGCTGGACCTCGCGAGTCCGGTGCCCGTCGGTGACCGAGGTGGAGAGGAGGAGCACGCATGAGCAAGGAGACAGCCTTCTATCCGCGGCTGAAAGCGCTGACCGACGAGTGGATGGACCTCTTCGGCTACTGGGCGCCGTTGACCGTGACGGACACGCTCGAGGAGTACCGCGCGGTCCGAGAGACCGCAGGGCTGATGGACTTCACGATGCTGCGCAAGGTGGACCTCGATGGTCCGGGTGCGCTCGACCTCGTGAACCGTGTCGTCACGCGCGATGTCTCGAAGCTCGAGCAGGGGCAGATCGGCTACGGCGCGTTGTGCGCGGAGGACGGGAAGATGGTCGACGACTGCACCGTCATGCGACGGGACGCCGCCGGCGACCACGTCCGCTTCTGCGGGGCAAACGACCGCGACTACGAGATCTTCTCCCGACTCGCCGAAGGGACGCAGATCCAGGTCCGCGAGTTCACGGACGAGATGCCGCATCTGTGCCTACAGGGACCGCTGAGCCGGCAGATGCTGCAGCCGCTCGCGAACCAGGACCTCTCGAACGCTTCCTTCCCGTACTACCGTTTTCGCGAGGACGTCGAGATCGCAGGCATCCCGATCTTCATGACGCGGCTCGGCTACACGGCCGAGCTCGGGTACGAGCTCTGGGTCGATCGGGGCCGCGCGCTCGAGCTGTGGGACGTCCTCGTCGAGACGACGGAGCCGCAAGGCATGAAGCTCATCGGGATGGCAGCTCTCGACCTCTTTCGGATCGAAGGAGGCTTCATCATCGGAGGCATCGAGTACGACCCGACAGTGTCCCCGTACGAGGCCGGTCTCGGCTGGTCGGTCGCGCTCGACAAGGGAGAGTTCCAGGGACGCGCCGGCCTCGAGCGTGACCGGTCGGCGACTGCGCTCCGGCTCACGAGCGTCGTGCTCGAATCGGGGGGCGACGATGCAAGCGGCGCGCCGCTGTCCGTCGACGGCGCAGAGGTCGGGTTCGTAACACAGGCGATCGTCTCGCCTTTCCTCGGAGGCAAGACGCTCGGCCTGGCCAAGGTCGGCAAGGAGCAGGCCGAGGCAGGCACAAAGGTGACGGCCCGCGTCGGGGATGACACCGTCGCCGGCGAGATCGTCGCTCATCCCGTGTACGACCCGAAGCGCAGTCGGGCGAAGGAAACCGAACCGAGCGAAAGCTGACGCTTTCGCTCGGGATTGGCTACGGCGCTTCGCGGCGAACGCGCACGGGCAAAGCCTGTGGGCTTCTTTTGGCGATGGTTGGTGATTGATGTCAGGGCCGGTCTTGGGGAAACCAGCCGCTCTCCACTTGCTCTCTTGCCGAGTGGCGACTGCCGGCGTTTCCTGATGGAGAGTTCCCAGCTACGGTGCGGACGGCGCGGTGTCGCGTAGCCCCTCGAGCTGGGAGTGCGCCCGCGCGGCCGAGACGACGTTGCCCTTCCGCTCGTAGAGGCGGATGGCGTCCTGGACTGCCGCTGCTGCAGCCTCCGCGTCGCCGGCGAGGTCGAGAACCTCACCGAGATTCATCAAGGCATCGGCCTGAGCCAGATGGAAGTCGCTCTCGGACGCAAACCCGACGGCCTCTCGGCCAAGCCGCTCCGCCGCCTCGACCTCTCCCCTGCGGGCGAGCACCTTCGCGAGCGTCGAACGCCAGTGGACCTGGGAGTGGACGTCGTTCGGACGCGCCGCTTCCTCGCATTCGCGCGCGAGCTGCTCGGCTTCGGCATAACGCCCCTGCATGTAAACGGCGGTAGAAAGTGAATGGGAAAGCGACGAGAAGTTGCTCCTCTCGCCGAGCTTCTTAAGCGCGTCATAGCCCGGCCGAAGCTCGTGCTCGGCCGCAATCGCATCCCCCCGCCATAAGAAGACGAAGGACCACCAGAGGGAAACGAGCCAGATCCGCTCGCCGAGGTCGTTCATGATCCCTCGGCTCCGCGCGATGAGCTCATCGGCTTCACCTGTGCGTCCTCGCATGGCCACAAGAGACGCCAGTCCTCCCAGGATCTCCGCCTGGAGCAGCGAGTGGTCGCCAGTCTCCTCAAGGAGAACCTCGCAACGCGCGGCTGCCTCAGCCGCCGGAGCCGGGCCCAGCAAAAGGGCGATGACGAGCCATTCCACGATCTCCTGCTCCTCGAAGCGGTCGCCGGCGAGGCGGACGTGCTCAAGCGCCCGCTCGGACGCGTCCGCGCACGGCCCTCCTCGGCGCGCGAGGTAGTGGGCCTGAGCCTTCAGGCGCCACGCCCGTGCAAGGCCGAGCTCATCGCGAAGCTGCTCGAAAACGACGATCGAACGCTCTGCCGTGTTGATCAGCTCCTCCGGCGTGACCTCCGACTCGGTGAAGAGACGCAGAAGCCCGCGCTGCACGAAGGCGTGGGCGGCCAGCCGGCGGTCGCCGGTCGTGGCGGCGCTCTCCACCGCCTCAGTGAGCGCCCGGTCCGCCCAAGCCATGTCGCCGCCCAGGCCCTGGACAACCCGGACGTTGGGGATGAGCTCCACGCGCAAAGGATCCTCCGGCGGCAGCAGCGCGACGGCGCGTGAGACCAGATTCACCCCCGCCGGGCCGTCGCTCCGGATGAATGCGCGCCGGCCCGCGCTCCCGAGCCGCTCGGCGGCCCCTCGTGCGATCGCCCGCGCCGTGTCATCGGCGGGGCCCAGCTCGATCCGGTAGCGGTAAGCCTGCTCGAGGTGGTACCCGATGATCTCCTCATACTCGACGGCCTGCTCCCCGGCCTTCCCCTCCAGCCAGTCGGCATGGCGCTCGTGGAGCTTGGCCCGAACTTGCTTCGGGATCGAGTCGTAGGCCGCGTCGCGGATCAGCAGATGACGAAAGCGGAACGCGTCCTCGGCCGCGAACACGGGCTTGTCGGGCCGAATCAGCTCCTTTCGCACGAGCGCCCCGAGGTGCGTAGCCACCGACGGTCGCAGAGGCTCGGGCGCCAACTCCACGACCGATCCGCTGTGGAAGACTTTGCCCTCGACCGACGCTCGCTCGATCACCGCCCGCTCCTCTTCGTCGAGCCGGTCGAGCCGGGCGGCCAGGAGCGCCTGTATCGTCGGCGGCACAGGGACTGCAGTCATGTCGCCCGTCGCCTCTCAGTGGCCGTCCTCGCAGACGAGCAGGCCGTCGTCGATCAGCATCGCGAGCATCTCCTCAACGAAGAGCGGATTACCCTCCGCGCCTTCCGCGATGCGGTTCGCGACCTCCTCGGCGAGCCCGGCGCGACCGACGAGGTTCTCGATCAGCCGGCCGCACTCCTCGTCCGACAGAGGCTCGAGCAGCACGCTGGTCGCGTTCAGCTTGCCGCCCGCCCAGCCCGGCCGTCGCTCGAGCAGCTCCGGGCGTGCGAGGCATAGGAGCAGAATCGGCGACTCCCGGCTCAGGTCCGCAACGTGCTCGACCAAGTCGAAGAAGGTCTCCTCGCCCCAGTGCACATCGTCGAAGAGGCAGACGAGCGGTCGGGTCGCCGCCTCCGTCTCGAGCAGCTTGCGTACGGCCCAGGCGATCTCTTCGGTAGAGGTCAGGCCCGCCTCCTCGCCCAGGAGCGCGCCCAATGCCACGACCTCGGCCTGGGCGAGCGCGAACTCCGCGAGGCGCGCCTGGGCCTCCACGCCCAACAGCTGCTTGAGCATCTCGGCGACCGGCCAGTAGGTGATCCCCTCGCCGTAGGAGAGGCAGCGTCCACGGAGGACGGTCGCGTCCTCGACGGCGGCCAGAAACTCCGACGCCAGGCGCGACTTGCCGACCCCGGCCGGGCCTAGGAGCGTAAAGAGCTGGCAGGAGCGCTCCAAGCAGACGCGCTCCCAGGCGTCGGCGAGCAGGCGGCGCTGGCGCTCGCGACCGACCATCGGCGCTTCCAGCCTCCAGCGCACCGGGTCGGAGCCGGCGGCGACGGCGATCAGGCGGTAAGCGGAGATCCGCTCACTTTTTCCCTTGAGCGCGAGCGGCTCGAGTGGCTCCGCTTCGACGGCGTGGCGGCAGAGGCGGAGCGTCTCCTCGCCGACGAGGATCTCGTCCGGCTGCGCAGCCTGCTCCAGCCGCGCGGCGACGTTGACCGCGTCTCCGGTCACCAGTCGCTCCTCCGTGCCCGCGACCACCTCGCCCGTGTCGAGGCCGATCCGCAGCGCCAGCCTCGTTCCGTAATTGCGTTCCAGCTCCTCATTCAGTTCCCCGAGCGCCTCCCGCATCTCCGCCGCAGCACGCACCGCCCGCAGGGCGTCGTCCTCGTGCAAAACGGGGACGCCGAACACCGCCATCACCGCATCGCCGATGAACTTTTCCACCGTCCCCTCATGGCGCTCGACCACCTGTCGCATTACCTGGAAATAGCGCGCCATCATCCGACGCAGCGACTCCGGGTCGAGCCGCTCCCCTAGCGCCGTCGAGCCGCTCACATCGCAGAAGCAGACCGTGACCCTCTTCCGCACCTCGCGCAGAACCGGGACCTCAAGGTCGAACCGAGCGCCACAGGCCCCGCAGAACTCGAAGCCCGCGGGGCTTTCCCGACCACACACAGAACAGACCGGCATGCAGTTGAGTCTAGGACGTCAAGACGGGACGATCGAGGCCGGCCACACTCCAGCTGCACGCCTTCCCCTGCTCCTCCGCCGAGCCTGCGGGCCCCTCGCTCCGCGCAACGCGGGTCAGCTGTCTTTTTGTTAGAAGGTCTTAGGGAATGGAAGACTAGGGTTTAAGGCTCACACCACCGCTATGCCCGCGGTTGACATCAATCGACCCGGCGGCCCCCAAATTGGCGTACGCGGGCTTCGCCCGCGTACGCTCAGCGCGAAGCGCCGTAGCTAACCTTCGCGCGAAACCGCCAGCCTTTCGCGCGGTCTTACGACCAGGGATAGGGCGAGTGTGAGACCGGGTGCAGGTCGCCGGTCGCGAACCGCTCGAACCGGAACGGGTAGAGCAGGGTCGAGTGCTCGCCGACGACGACCTTCGCCACCTCGCGCCCGACGCCGATCATCTTGTAGCCGTGATTCGAGTCGAGGATCGCGTAGACGTTCGGCTTCAGGTAGTCGAACACCGGGAAGTTGTCGGCGGTGAAGGCCCCGACACCGCCCGAGCGTGCGTTTCTGTAGAGCGCGCGGCAATCCTCGAAGCGGCTGAGCGCATGCGAGAGCGCGGCGCACCACATGTCCGGGAAACCGGGATCGACGTTCGTCGTCTGGGGATAGGGGTCGAGCTCGACGTCCTCCTCGACGACGAGTGGCGAGGCGCCTCCCTGGACGCCGTCTCGGTCCCGCTTGAAGTAGATGCCCCAGAGCTCGTCGGTGACGAGCTTCCCGTCGTCGGTGTACAACGGCGCGTCGGTATCGAGGTGGATGACCGCGGGCGCCCCGCCGTCGGCGGTTGCAAACGAGAGCGGATCGACGTGAATCTCTCCCTCCTGAAGGTTCCAGTACGTCCACATCGGGCGGTCCTTGACGACGTCGCCGTCGGGGGTGCGGACGTCGATCGTCGGAGGGAAGCCGAGCAATTTCCAAAACTGTTTCGCCCACGGGCCCGGGGCGACCACGAGCTGCTCACCGACCTCGATCGAGCCCTCCTCGGTCACGACCGTCCTCACAGAATCGTCTGAGGCGAACTCGAACTCCCGCACCTCGACCCCGGAGTAGATCGTCACGCCTTCGGACTGGCACTTCTCCGCGAGCCCCAGTACCGACGCCATGTTGAAGGCGAAGCCTCCCTGGTGCTCATGGAGACAAACCGTGACGCCCTGCGCGCGCCAGTCAGGGAAGAGCGCCTTCATGTGCTCGTCGACGTCTGCGGCGCCGACGATCAGCTCGGAGCGGTAACCGATCTGCTCCTGACGTTCGTAGGTCGCGATCAGGTCGTCTTGCTGCACCGACGCGCCGAGGGCGATGTAACCGACGGGGTTGTAGTGATACGCGGCGGGATCCGATTCCCACACTTCGACGCATGCCTGCATCAGCTCGCTCATCGCCGGCTGGAAGTAGTTGTTGCGAACGACGCCGCAGGCGATCCCCGACGCGCCCGCGCCGGGAGAGCTCTTGTCGAGAACAACGATGTCCGCGCCCGACCCAACCCCGCGGGTGCGCAGCTCCTTGGCGAGGTGGTAGGCGGTCGAGAGGCCGTGGATGCCGGCCCCGACGACGACGTACGGCGATGTGCGCGGCGGAGTCACTTTATCGCCCTGACGGCAATGCTATCTCCAGTTGGGGCATAGAGTGACTTTAGCTCGCCCGCTGGAGCACGTCCAGGCCGAGGATCAGTGGTCGGGTGGCTCCCAGCCCTCGAGCGTCGGAGGCCTCCATTCCCGGCCGACGGTCGGTGAGTCCTCGACCCACGGCCCAAGCTCGGGCTGCGGGAACTTTGCGTGCTTCTCCTTGAGCTGGATGCCGTAGGAGTTGCCCGACTGGATGTGCTTGATCAGCACCTTGCGTGCGATCTCGTTCTCGCGGCCCTCGGGAATCGGGAAGTAGATCTTCAGGAACGAGTTCGAGTAGCGGTCGAAGACCGCAGGGACACCATCCTCCTGGAGCAACTCGATGTCCTCGAGCCAGTTGATGTCCGGACCCGGCGTCGCTGCGAGGAGGTCGATGTCGCCGACGAGGCCGATGTCCTCCTGGTACGGAAACCGATGTCCCGCGAGGTACTCGGCATCGAGTCCGGTCGTCTTCTCGGGCTCGTGGACGCTCAATCCGGCACCGCCTCTTCGACCTGCGACGGCAGGTAGTCGACCGGGTACTCGAGGTGCTTCTCGAGCATTCGCTTCATCTCGGCAAGCGTGCGTTCCTCGCTGACGCCGGGGATCCACTCGGTGCCGGCCAGCGGGACTTTCGCCATCGCCGCTGCCTCCACGGTCAACGCGCAGAGGTCCTCAGGCTCGAGCGAGTGAACATTCGTCTTGCCGCAGGCGCGGGCAAGCATCTGCACCTCGAGCGTCAGCGTGTGCAAGAAGTTGTAGACGCGCTCTGCGGCGTCCTCGACCACGAGCCGCTTGCGGAGCTCCGGATCCTGCGTCGTGATCCCGACCGGACAACGGCCCGTGTGACAGTGGTAGCACTGCCCCGCGGGCACGCCGATCGTCCCCTCGTAGTCGGTCACGCCGGGGATCTCCTTGTTGCAGTTGAGAGCCATCAGGGCGGAGTGACCGATCGCGACCGCCTTGGCTCCGAGCGCCAGGCACTTCGCGACGTCGCCGCCGTTGCGGATGCCGCCCGCGACGACGAGGTCGATCTCGTCCTCGAGCCCGACGTTCTCCAACGCGCGGCGGGCCTCGGGGATCGCCGCCAGCAGTGGGATACCGGTCTCCTCGGTTGCAATGTGCGGACCCGCGCCGGTGCCGCCTTCGGCCCCGTCGAGGTAGATGATGTCCGGCCCGCACTTGGCCG
>VAXG01000047.1 GCA_005883355.1 Actinomycetota bacterium
CGAGGAACCCGGTCACCACTCCCGGCTCCACGCGGAACGTCAAGCCGTCGACGGCGCGCTTGTCGCCGTAGTCCTTCGTGAGGTTCTGCGCTTCGATCAAGGCTCGGCACGCTACCAATGACGCCGTTAAGCGGAGATGAAGCGTCGACACATCAGCGATATCCCTGTACCCACCCTCACCGCCCGAACGAGTTCTGCACGTGGTAGTGACGGTGCCCCGTGCCCCGTGAGCGGTGCCCGGTTGGGGCGCTGCTCGGTGAGGTTGGGGATTCGAACGCCGTGCGTCCGCCCGTGACACACGCCGGGAGGTGCAACTTCGGCAGTTGCCGCCTCCCGCACGCCACTCGTTCGGATTCTGCGGCTACCGACTCGCTCTCAGTCTGCTAGCTCCGTCGTCCAGTTCGTCTCCTGGATCGCGGTGTCGAGCTCGCGGCGTTCGCGAGCAAGTTCGTCGGCCTGTCTGCGCAGCGCCCCGACGAGACCTACTCACCCTATGCAGTCGAGCTGCCGCGTCAAGATTTCACGAGCGACGCCAGCCGTTCGACGCCGTCGTCGATCAGCGCTTCGTCGACGAGGCTGAACGACAACCGCACGTTGTCGCCTCCCCGGCCGTCCGGGAAGAACAGCGACCCCGGGACGATGGCGACGCCGAGCTCGACGGCCCGCATCGCAAGGTCGGCGGCGTCACCGCCGTTCGGGAGCGTCAGCCACGAGAAGAAACCGCCCCTCGGGCGTGTCCAGCGCACGCTCTCCGGCATTTCACGCTCGAGGGCCGCGAGCATCCGCTCGCACTTGCGCCGGTAGAGCGCTCGCGACTGCGCGAGTTGTTCGTCGATCCAGCCGCGGCGCACGTACTCCTCGAAGAGCCGCTGTCCGAGCGCACCCGCGCACTGGTCGGTGTTCTGCTTCGCCGAAACGAGCTGTGCCGTGACGTCCGCCGGGCCGACCGCCCAGCCGAGCCGGACGCCGGGGAAGAAGGTCTTCGATGTCGTGCCGACCTGCATCACCATGTCCGGTGCAAGGCTCCAAAGACTCGGTTCGGCCTCCTCCTCGAAGCCGAGCTCACGGTAGGCGACGTCTTCCACGACGAGGAAGCCATAGCGGCGCGAGAGCTCGACCAGCGACTCGCGCCGTTCGCGAGAGAGGCTCACTCCGGCCGGATTCTGATGGTCGGGGATGGTGTACAGGAGCTTTGGCCGGAGCCCCTCGGCCAGGCGCCGTTCCAGGACATCGACCTCGAGCCCGTGCTCGTCGATCGGGATCGCGACGACCTCAGCCTCGAAGCTGCGGAATGCCATGATCGCCCCGAGGTACGTCGGGCCCTCGATGGCCACGAGGTCGCCGCGGTCGATGAACGACTTGCCGATGAGCTCGAGTGCTTCGATCGCGCCGCTCGTGATGAGCAGCTCGCCGTCCGCCGGAGCGCGGCCCTGTAGAGCGTGGAGCCTGGCCGCGAGCGCGTCGAGAGGACCGGCGAGCCCTCGCGTGGGTGCGTACTGGAAGGCGGCCCACTCGCTCTCGGCCGCAAACTCCTCGAGGAGGGCGGAGGCGCGCTTGCGTGGGAACGTCAGCGGATCGGGGAAGCCGCCTGCGAACGAGATCAAGTCGGGCTGCCCCAGGATTGCGAGGACGGCGGCGATCCCTTCGCCGACATCCCCGCGTGTCCGCGCCGCAAAAAGCCGATCCCAACGTGGCGTGTCGCGCACGACTGCCATATGACCGACTATAGAAGAGCGTGGGCGATCAGCAGAGTCAACGAGGAGAGGAGTGGTTCGTGAACGGTGCCAAGGCAACCCTTTACCGCTGGGAGGATTTGCCGAAGGAGCAGCTCAAGCCGGATCTGCAACGGCGCCTGATCTCCGCGGAGCGGGTGATGCTGGCGCACGTGTACCTCGAGAAGGGTTGCGTCGTCCCGATGCACTCGCACGAGAACGAGCAGCTGACCTACATCCTCGAAGGCCTCCTCCGGTTCACTCTGGGCGACGAGTCGGAGATCGTCGACGTCGCGGCGGGCGAGGTCCTCCATCTTCCTTCGCTACTGCCACACCAGGCAGAGGCGCTCGAGACGACGCTCGATGTCGACATCTTCTGCCCGCCCAGACAAGACTGGCTCGACGGGTCGGATGCCTATCTCCGGCGCACGTAGGTCCTAGAGCTCCCCGGGGCCGGCGAACCGGTAGAAGGTCGGGGAGATCTTCAGGAACAGCCCTGTGACGAAGTCCTCGAGCGTGCGCGCGCTCTCGAGGCCGCCGAGATTCGCCGGCTCGTAGCCGGCGTCGCGGATCAGCTGTTCCGTGACCTCGCGCGCCTCGTCGTCGGCCGCATACAGGCAGCTCGGGCGCACGCGCTGGCTCGCAACTTGATCGAAGAGCCTCCCCGAGTTCGCATTGAAGGCCTTCGCAACGGGACCTTTGGTCTGCGCCTTCACCTCGTGCGCCAGCGACTCGTAGTTCTCGTCACGTCCCGGATACGCATTCGTGGCGTCGATTGCAATCTTCCCTTCGAGACCCGTGACCTTGTCGAGCGCCTCGGAGATCGAACCAGACGGAACGGCGACGAGGACGACGTCAGCATCGGTGGCGTCCCCACCATCCCGCCCGAGCCCGGTGACCTTGTGCCCTGCCCCTTCCCAGAGGCGGGCGAGCCCCCCGCCGATCGTTCCCCTCCCGACCGTGGTGATGTTCATCTCACCGACTCCCTTCGGTTCGTAGCGGTGTCAGGCACCGATGACTTTCAGGTGTCCCAACCGTCTATACCTGACACCCGTGAAAGGAGACGAACACCATGCCGAACCATCATTCGGAACACGGGAGGATTGGTCGGCAGCACGCAAGGCACTGCTCGAGCGGGAGCAGGAGCTGGGCAAGGTCGACGAGGAGCTGGCGAAGCGCTTCCTGCTCGCTTCCTCTACTCCCAGCTACGACTTGCCCGTGGCACTCGCGATCGTCATTGCCCCGCCGTCGGTTCCCGGACTCGTCGTACCGATGCGAGTGACGTTCGTGTCGGACGATGCTTTCGTCGCATCCAGATGACGGACAAAACGAGCACCACGAGCAACCCCGCCCCACCCGCAAAGAGAGAAGTCGGGAGGTGCCGACTCGCGCCCAGCGGCGCAGGAACCGCCGTCGCGCGGGCGACGCGCAAGGTGCGCAGGTCGACTGTAAGCACAGGAGCGGCGCTATCCCTGACCACCAGGCGCTTGCCATCCTGGTCGATCCGAAGGCGCAGCTGCCACAGATCGGTACCGGCGGCGATCCCGTCGAGATCGATGCAATGCGCCGATCGGGCAACGGTGTCGAGGGCGTGTACGAAGGGCGTGGCGCCCGCACCGTCGTAGAGCGTGTAGGCCCAGCGGCCATCGGCGCTCATCGTCCGAGCCAACGGGTTGCCGCGCATCTTCTCGCCCGGCGCCTTGGGATCGACGATCGGCTTCGCCAGCAGGCGTCCGCGCTGCACGTCGAAAGCCTGGACTAGGTACCTGGTCGGGTCGGTCGGCGAGGTGTAGTGGACGAAGTACAGCCACGAGCCGGTCGGTGAGATCGCGTCGAAGCTGAAGTCACCCCGCAACGTCACCAGTCGCCGCGGCTTGAGGCTGTCGCTGTTCAGGACGAGCATCTTCGTCATCGCGCGCGGAAACGCGACTCGCGGCTCGATCAGGAGCAGTGTCGTGCCGTCGGCAGAGAGGCCGCCCGCGGAACCGTCGTAGGCGACCGCTGGGATCGTGAACGTGCCTGGCAACGATCTCCACGCCAGGATTTGACCCCCACGCTGCGCGACTCGCTCGACGATCGTTCTGCCCCCCGCGGGGAGGGCGAGGTAGCGGGCTGCATCGGCGTTCGCGTTCGATGCGACACCCGTGCTGCCGACGTCGATGCCGAGAACCGGCAGCCCGTCGGCATGTGCGGACGCCGGAAGGAGCGCTGCGACGAGCGCAGCGAGAAAGACAGGTAGCAAAGGAATGCTGGGTCTCATCGCCGTGACCTCCATCGCCGGGAGTGACCCTCGTACTACGACCGTCGCGCCCGATCGGGTCCCTATCCTCGGGACGCTCAGGCGTCGAAGCCGAGCTCGTCCAGCGATTCGAGCAACTCCGCCGCATCGTCGTAGACGCGAAAGGCGCCGGCGTCCAGGAGCTCGTCCGAGCCGTAGCCACCGCTCCGGAGCCCGACACTGAGCATGCCTGCACGGCGGGCGGCCAGCAGGTCCCAGACCGCATCGCCCGCGACGTAGCAGTCTTCCGGCTCGACGCCGAGAGCCGCCTGGCAGGCGAGAAAGAGATCGGGTTCGGGCTTGGCCCGGGCGACGCCGCCGCGGTCGATCACGACGGTGTCGTCGCCGACTCCGAGCGCGTCGAGCGAGAGGTCGATCTCGGGCCGGCGGCCCGACGTTGCGATCCCATGCACGATGTCCCGGGCGCGAAGATGCTCGAGCAGCTTCCTGGCCCCTGGCAGCGGGCGCCGTTCGGGGAGCAACTCGCGAAAGATCGTGCCGTGGCGGAGCTGGATCCTCTCGATCTCATCAGCCGAGAGCTCACGCCCGACCTCCCGCGCCACCCCGCGCGTGAACAGGCCGCCGCTCATCCCGATTCGGCGGTGGATCCGCCAACCCTCGATCGGCATTCCCTCCTCGGCGAGCGCGCGCTGCCAGGCAAAGACGTGGGCATAGACCGTGTCGACGAGAGTCCCGTCGAGATCGAAGATCAGGGCCTGTGCCACCGGTGGTGGAGCCTAACCCCCATGGATGGCCGGCCGCTTCCGCGGCGCAGCAGGCCGGCGTCAGCGTGCGGCAGGCTCGAACACGACCACCGGGATCTGCCGACTCGTCTTCTCGGCGTACCTGTCGTAGCCGGGATACAGATCCGCGAGAGCGCGCCACAACCGCTCGCGCTCCTCGCCTTGCGCGTCGCGCGCACGTACCTTCCGCGTCTCGCGGCCGACCGTCACGTCCGCGAGCGGGTTCGCGCGCAGGTTCAGGTACCAGAGCGGGTGTTGCGGGGCGCCACCCTTCGACGCGATGACCGCGTAGCCGTCGCCGGACTGCGTGTACGTGAGTGGCTGAGTGTGTGGTCGTCCGCTCTTGCGTCCGATGGTTGTCAGCAGCAGCACCGGCATGCTGCCGAGCCGGCCGCCGAGCTTGCCACCGGTCAGGCGGTAGACGCGTCTGTGTACACCGCCGAGGATCCGGAATCCCAGGTCTGCCATCGCTCCTCTCCGTGGCCAGAGCGGAAAGGGAGAGGCCTGCGCCGGAGGCCTCTCCCTAGCCATTTCGTTCGGTCGTGCTTCTCGCTACCGCCTCTACTTCCCCTTGGTCGTGAAGATGCGGGTGCCGGCAGTCTGGGTCGCGATGTTGGTGTGATCGCAGGTCGAGCTGTCGCTCTCGGCGGCGGTGCAGTTGAACGTCGCGTTCGGCTTGTGATTCGCGTCGTTTTGGTACTGGTCATCGGAGTAGATGATCGAAGCGAACCCTGTCGTTGGTGACGCCTGCACCCCGAAGTCGTCGTAGAGGTCTCGATTGCCGGTGCAAAGAACGCCGCCCTCGCAGACGCCACCGTGATGGACGATCGGATTGACGGTCGTGTAGGTGAACGCCGGGAGCGGCGAAGCGGCGGCGAGGCTCTGTGCCATCACGACCTTCCAAGCGACATCCGCAGTCGCGGCCTCGGGGTTGCCCGAGTAGCCGACCGCCTGGTAGTAGACGAGATCGATCTTGCCGCGCTCACCTGCGGCGAGCCACGGCATGACTGCCGTATCCGCGCCCTGCGAAACCTGCACCGGGGCGCTGAAGGTCTGTCCGTGGTCTGTCGAGTACTGATAGAAGATTCCGTGGTTGTCGGAATAGGCGACGTAGACGACCCCGCTCTTGTCGACGTCGACGTTCACGAACTGATTGTCGTACTTCGCCGTGATGTCGGGATTGATCTTGACGGGGTAGTCGTGCCAGGTCACTCCACCGTCCGAGGAGACGGCGACACCGATGTTGTGGAGGAACGCGGTCGGGTTCGGCCCGTCCTCGATGTTCTCGTAGGCGAACACGGTGTACATGTAGCCCGGGTTCGACGGGTCGAAGACGAGGTTGCCGGTACGGCTGCCGCCTTGCGACGCCGCCAGGCCAACGGGCGAGGTGTCATAGGCGTTGGCGACCTGGTTGAAGCTGTGCCCCGCGTCGGTGCTGCACTGAACGTGCAGGCCGACCTGCGATGGCGTGCTCAGCCGCGCTGTTGTAACAGAGCGCCGAGCCGGGACAGATCGTGCCGGCCGGGTTGGGCGGCGTCGCCGCCACGGTGAAGTCGGTGAAGCCATTCGCAGGGGCAGGCTTGGCGGCCGAAGCTGCCCCGGCCAGCGTAAGCACCGCGATCGCGGCAGCGAGTGCCGCAAGCAGTCTTGTCATCGTCAATGGCCTTTCGCAGTCGGGGAGTTGAAACCGGGCAGACTCGCCGGTACCCATTTCGGCTCTTCTTCAAGCGCAAGCGCGGCGCCCTCGATGTCATGGCAGCGGAACGGTGCCGCCGCCGGCCAGGCAGTCGGCGAGGTAGAGCGCTGTTCCCGGATCGCCGGTCCAGAGGGTGTAGTGGCCACGGCCGACTTCTGTGCGTGTACGTGCCACCTGGGCAACCGAGTGCATCGCGAAGGCGCGGGCACGGTCGAGCCACAGCTCGTCTCCCGTCCGCTCGAAGAGCGCCAGGAACGCGTAGCCGTTGCCTGCCGTCCCGTGGCAAAGGTTGGCTCCTTTGCACAGTGGGCCGGCTCGCCAAGTGAGCTCGCCACCCGCGCGCAGCAAGCGTCCATGCTCGTCGTCGTCGGGCGCAAAGCGAGCGAGCGATGAAACGACACCGGGCGAGCCGTGACACCACTGCGTTCGGATCGACCTGTCGCGATTGCTTCGCAGACTCTCCATCGATGCGCGCGGCAGCCAGTTGGCGAGCCCGTTCTCCTCGATGGCATACCGGGCCGTGGTCTGCGCGGCTCGGCAATGAACCTCCTCGTCGGCCTCGCGAGACAGGGCGAGCACGCAGCCCGCAAACCCGTGGGCCGGACCGGTGTGCTGGTCCGCCCTCCCGTAGAGCTGCTGTGTCCAGAGGCCCGAACGCAGGTCCCATTCAGCGCGCAACCAAGCCGCACTTTCGCGCCAAAGGTCGACCCACCTCGCCTCGCCGGTCAGCTCGTGCATGGCGGCGGCGGCGAGCATTGTTCCCGGACTCCCCCACATCAACTCGCGTCGCTCGTCCTCCGCGTTCGCGGTGATCAGCTCCGCCAGCCGGTCGGCGTTCTCCCTCGATGGCGACAGTCGATGCAACACGAGCCGGATCCCCGTCTCGCCCATCCAAAGACTGCGTTCGTGATCGTAGTTGGGAAAGTCAGGCTCGTATCCGTGCTCGAGGTACGAGACGTAGTCGCGGCGGAGCTCGACCAGCCCTTTGCGCTGCAACGAGTCGAGCGCCTGGACGACGCCCGCGCCGCCAAGGTAGACCGCGCGAAAGCGGCGCGTTTCGTCGTCCTTTTC
>VAXG01000011.1 GCA_005883355.1 Actinomycetota bacterium
GGTGTACCGATGCTCGGTTGTAGGCACGAAGTGATTGAACTCGGAGTGCCCATTTCCTACTTCGTGGGATCGAGCTAGGCGATTCGCGAGCGCTCGCCGTTGCAGTGCACGCGCGGATCGGGCGCACCGCGTCGAGATCCGTTGGAGGTCGATCACCTCCAGGCGGAGCGACCGTCCCTGTTAACCGTTCTTGAGTACCCGAGCGGCCCGCGGTTGCCTTGTCCGACAAACGCCCAACTACACACGTACTACACAGGCCCTGCCGGGTGGGAGCGGGTCGTAGCGGGTCAGAACCGGTTCGCTCGGCGAGGAGATGCTTGCTCTGGCGAGGGTTCGAGTCCCGTCGCTCCCGCTCCGCCGCCGCAACGCTCCGTTACGGAGGTATCCAGTACGCCGGGACGGGAGCACTCTTGCCCTTCAGCGCGAGCTCTTCCCGCTTCGCATCGGGGAAGGCCAACGCGACCTCGCGGTATGTGCCCTCGTCGACGACGATCTGCCCGTCGCGCGCGCTCGACGTCAGCCGCGCGGCCACGTTGGTCACGTCGCCGACCGCCGCAAAGTCTTTGTAACCCCCACCGCCGACGTTGCCGACGAACTCCTCCCCACTCGCAACGCCGATCCCGACCTCGAGCGAGGTGTAGCGGACAGCTCGCACGAGCGAGCGCGCCGCCTCGACCGCCTTTCGCCGGTAGTTCGACCCCGCGAGCCCCGGCACGAAGATGCCTTCGATCTCGTCACCGGCGATCTGCCCGAGCAGGCCCTCCTGCGCAAGCAGCGCCGCCGACGACGTCTCGTAGAACGTCTGGACGAGCGACGCGACCTCCCCGGGCTCGAGCCGCTCGCAGAGCGCCGTGTAACCGCGAACGTCCGCGAAGAGGACCGCGACCGGCACGACCGCGCCTCCTTCGGGCGCGCGCTCGATGCAGCGCGCGCAGATGCGCGGGTTCTTCCGCGATGGCGTGTACCCGATCGTCTTCACCGCGCCTGCGTACCGGCCCTTGAACGGGGCGTTGCAGAACTTGCATCGAGCCGCGCTTGGCATCAGGCCGAAGATGCGGCGGCCCGTTCGCTGCGGCAATGCCAGGGCGCTCTCGCCGCGGAGGATGGCGAGCCAGCGCCCGCTCATCGGCGCGACGCCGTCGGGCAGCGGTTCCATACCTGGATTCAAGCGCGGTCTAGGCAAGAGGGTGAAATCGCGCGACAATCGTCACATGGTCGGGATGATGCTTGACCACTGGTGGTGGCCGTGGTGGGTCAGCACGCTCATCGACGTCGGCGTCGTCGTGCTGGCTCTGGCCTTGCTGCGCCGAACATCCCGACGGTTCCTCCGCGCTGCGGCACTGCTAGTGGCGCTGGCCGGAGTCGTCGCGGCCGTCATGGCTCCGATCGTCATGACGGACAAGCCGAACCACATGAAGACCGACACGCCGATGATGCCGTGAGGAAGATCCACGGCTCCCGGCGCATCGTGTGAAAGAGAGGAGAGGTCCATGAAAACGCGATTCGTCGTTGCCGCAGCATGCACGAGTTTGTTCGCAGGAGCTCTGATCACGTACGGCGCGCCGAAGCTGCTCTCCGGGAAGCCGGCCTACGCGACGCCCGGGGTGAATTTCAACACGACCGTGCTCGGCCGCGGCACCGTCAGCGGTTTCATCTTCGGCAAGCCGACGACGGCGACGGTCACGCGGAAGGTCACGATCAGGACGAAGACCGGCGTGTTCAGAAGGACGTTTAAGTTCAAAGTCCCCTCGATCGACATGGCAATCGACTGCACGAACGGCTGCGACACGGCATTTCAGCAGGCGACGGTTCCGCCGGGCGGCTCATCCGGGTGGCACACGCATCCGGGCGCGACGTTCGTCGGCATCGGCCAGGGCGAGATCACGTACTACCACGCCGAAGGCGCGGCATGTCACTCCGACAAGGTCAGCGCCGGCTCCGGCTTCGGCCAGATGCCGACGGAGGTCCACAACGGCCGCAACGAAAGCTCCAACTCTCTTGTCATCTACACGCTGTACGTCCTGCCGACGGGAACGCCGAACAGCGGCATCAGGATCGACCAGCCGCAGCCGACGGGCTGCCCGGGCGTTCACTGAACTGACATGAAAACGGCCACCCGAGGACGGCGTGCGCGCTGAGACAACACAAGCTGCTCCGCCAACAGAAACGCTCGCTCGCGGATAAGAACAGGCTCCTGGAAGGATTACGGCCGCTCGCGCGCGAGGAGGTGCCGGGCGTCAACCCCGGACGTTTAGCGCGTCGACGGCCGGTTGCGGAGAGAGCACGGGGGTAAAGCGTGGGTTCGAGTCCCGTCGCTCCCGCTCTCCCGTCGAAAGTCCGCCCGCTTCGCGGACCATGATGACTTTCGACGATTCGCTCGGCGATCCGCGACGGGCTTGGGCCGCGGCCGCCCATGTCGGCCGCGGCGGCGCTTCTTTCCGGCTTTTCCCACCCTCTCTACAAGCTGTGACTTATGTGACGAGGCAAATGGGGGTAGACACGGCTCGTTTTCTCACTACGATCCGACGCTTAAGAACAGGCCAGGGCTGCGCGATCACATGAGTCGCGGCCCGTCGTTCTCTCTCCTTCGTGCCGACCCCCTTCCGCAGCCGCCTGCTGACGTTCGCCCTCGCTGCGATCGTCTTCGGCTGTGCCTGCGCATTCGCGCATGAGGATGCTCAGGCGGCCGCCGCGGGACGGACATCGACTCGACACGCTCCGATCCCAGCGGTTCCGAAGCCGACCGTTGGCGAGCGCGCCGCCGCGATCGCCGTCAGAGCGGTCGGCGCGCCGTATCGATGGGGAGGCTCGTCGCCCACCGGCTTCGACTGCTCCGGGCTCGTCTACTGGGTCTATGGGCAGCTGGGTATCGAGCTCCCACACAGTTCGTACGCCCTCTACGGTCAGGGCCGGCGCGTACCACGGTCCAGGATGGAGCCTGGCGACTTGCTCTTCTTCTCAGGGCTCGGACACGTGGGCATCTACATCGGCCGCGGGCGCATGGTGCATGCACCGCACACCGGCACTCGAGTCCAGGTCGTCAGGTTGGGTCGCTCGTCTTACGGGGCGCGACTCGCCGGAGTCCGTCGCATCGTGAAGACCGTTCGCTGAACCTAGAGCCGCGTCGAAACGTTCCCACTCGCGCAATGTGACCAGAGCGCGCAAAGACTGCGCCAGAACGTTCGCGGACACTTTCGCTCGCTCCCGCGCCGATCTATCACGAAGGGATTCGTTCCTCAACGATCGGAGCACACATGTCAAGAGCTCTGCTGCTCGCATTTCTCGCCGCGCTTCTCCTCTTCCCAAGCGCCGCCCACTCCGGCACCTCGGATGTCGTGGTGAGCCAGATCTACGGAGGCGGCGGAAATGCGGGCGCGACCTTCCGAAACGACTACGTCGAGCTGTTCAACGGCGGATCCGGCACGATCGACTTGTCGGGCTGGACGGTGCAGTACGCCACCGCCGCGGGAACGACGTGGAAAGCGACCGCACTGTCGGGGACGATCGCGGCCGGCCGCTACTACCTGGTCCAGCTCGCATCGAACGCCGACGTCGGTGCCGTTCTTCCGCCCGCGGACGCGACCGGAACGAGCAACCTCGGCGGCACCAGCGGGAAGATCGCGCTCGTGCGTGGTGCTACCGCCCTCACGTGCGGCGCTTCGGCTGGGAGTTGCTCGGCCGACCCACTCCTGGCGGATCTCGTCGGCTACGGCAGCGCGACTGACTTCGAGGGAGCAGGCTCCGCGCCTGGCCTCTCCAACACTTCGGCCGCGGTGCGCGCGGACGACGGTTGCATCGACACGGCCGACAACGCGACGGACTTCACCGCGGCAGCGCCCACGCCTCGGAACTCAGCCTCCCCCGAGCACTCGTGCGCAGGTGTGCCCGCGCCCGGGCCGGCCGGCTCGGTGAACGTCGATCTCAACGTGGCTTCCGTCCTCTCAGTGTCGCTCGACCGTCCCTCGCTCAGCTTCGGCACGTTTACGTCCGGCGATCGGCCGGCTCCGCTTCCCGAGCGGGTCAACGTCTCGAGCAACAACACGGCCGGCTACTCGCTAGTCGTCGCTCGGACCGCTTTTGCTCCGACCGACCTTCCGCTGGCGCTCTCGGCGACCGCACCGGCAGGCGGGACGCTCGGAGGCGCATTGACCGGTGGCGCTCTCGTTCCGATTCCAATCACTCCGGCGACAGGGCTGACAGTCGGCACGAAGGCCGCGTCGAGCGCGACGGGCGGAGATGTTTGGGCGACCAACATCGGGTTCTCCTCCGCGCTGCCGCTCGTCGCGACCGGCCGCTACACGGCAACGATGACGTTCACCGCAGTCGCTCGGTGAGACCGGCCCTCGCACTCGCGGGTCTCACCGCCCTTCTACTCGCGCTCGCTCCTTCTGCGGAAGGGGCGGGCGCGGCCCGGCCTCGCATCGCACTTTCGGTCTCACCCGCACAGGTCACACTCGCTGCGCCGAGCTCGAGAAGGATCAGGCTGCGGAACGACGGTGCCGAGCGGGTCGTGGTGGACGTCACTCGACGAGCGGTCCGCGGGCAAGCGGCGGCGCAGACGTGGCTCCAGATCGTGCCCGCACGCGTGTTGCTCCTTTCCGGTGAGAGCGCGATCTTGACACTCCGGACGAGGCCGCCTCGACGCGCGGAACCGGGCGACCATCATCTCCTCGTCCTACTGAGGACACGCCCGCTGAGCGGTGGTCGCGTCAATGTGCAGCTGCGCCTTGGGGTACGCATCAAGATCGTCGTGCCCGGGCGCATCGTGCGTCACCTGGCATTCGGCGCTCTTCGCGTCCACCGGAGGCGCGACGCTCGATTCATGTTCCTCTCGGTCGCGAACCGCGGCAACGTGACCGTCCAACTCCGCGGCCAGGTCGGTGCGTCGCTGGTCCGGCGCGGCCGGCAGCTTGCGCGCCTCAGCCCTCGTTCGCGAAGTACGCTCCGCCCCGGAGCCCGCGCTGTTCTGGCGCTGCGCTACGACGGCCGCGTGCGCGGTCTCGTCACCGCCGTCGTGCGGATCCGGCTCGGCTCCGATATTCGCCTCGAGCGCCGATACCGAATCCGTCTATGACGCAGTCGCAGGGTGCGATTCGAGCACGTGAGGAAGCCAGGTTCGAACCGCGTCCTCCACTGCGCCGAGATCGGTTCGCAAGCTGTGATCGCCCGCCACCTGCACCACCTTGCGTCGCGCCGTAGCCGGCGGTATGCCGAACCGATCTCGCGTTCCTTGCACGACGAGCATCGGGACCGTCACCGCATCGAGCTCAGGGAGACGGCTCTGGGCAGGCGTGGCCCCAGACCGGCGCGGCGGCTTCAGCGGAAACGCAAGACAGACGACTGCGATGGCGCCCACGGCTTCCGCAGTGCGGCAAGCGACACGCGCGCCCGAGGACCGCCCACCGACCACGAGCGTCAATCCGTGCAGCTCGGCTCCGACCAGACGGTCGAGCACGGCGGTCCACGCCGCATCGAGGTGATGCGCGGGTGCGGGAGAACGCCTCCCCGCAACGCGGTAGGGCTGCTCGACGAGCGCGACGCTCATTCCCAAGGAGTGTGCGACTCGCGCCACGGCGGCAAGGTCCTTCGCCTGCACCCCGCCACCGGCGCCGTGACCAAGGACGAGGCCGGCGCGCGGTTCGTCTGCGCCGTTCAGGTACGCCTTCGCTGTCCCGGACGGTGTGTCGATCTCGATCGTCTTCACCGGGGTGATGCTGCCACGTCGACTCAATCCGGGAGGAGCGGCACCGTGAATCCCTGCTCGCGGCCGAGCAGAACGGCCCGCGTCACGGCCGTCGATCCGAACCGCCGGCGGACTTCGTCGAGCGCAACGTCGAGGGCGGTACCGCTGAAGCGGTCGAGAGGCAGCACGAGCTGAAGGGAACTGTCGTCATCGAGATTGGCGACGGCGACGCCCACGAGTGTCAGGCCTCGGCGCTCGATCTCCGGCTTCGCACACGACAGCAGCCACTGGGCCGTCAGCAGGACCGTCTGCGTGTGCGCAGTCGGCAGAGGCAATGTGTGCGACCGCGTTACACGCGAGAAATCGCCGAAGCGCAATCGCAGCACCACAGTGCGGCCGACACGTCCGGCGATGCGCATACGGCGCGTGACACGATCGACGAGCGAAACCAGGACGGCGTCGACGGCCTCAGGCGTCTTCCGCGAACGGCCGAGTGCGCACTGCGAACCGATCGAGCGCCGGCGGCGACCGACGACGACCGGCCTCGGATCACGGTTGTGGGCGAGCGCATACAGATGCCGTCCTGCCGCCCGGCCGAGGATCGTCACGAGGACGGTCTCGGGTAGGCGGGCGACCTCGCCGACGGTCGAGATCCTCCGCTCGTGGAGCTTCCGCGCGGTCGCCGGCCCGACGCCCCAGAGATGCTCGACCGGCAGCGGGTGGAGAAAGCTCAACTCGCGGTCCGGAGGCACGACGAGCAGGCCGTCGGGCTTGGCGACGCCGCTCGCGACCTTGGCGAGGAACTTCGTCCTCGCGACGCCCACCGTGATCGGCAGGCCGACGCGTTCGCGCACCTCCCGTCGCAGGCGCGCCGCGATCTCGGTAGGAGTGCCCGAGATCCGCTCGAGGCCCCGAACGTCGAGGAACGCCTCGTCGATCGAGAGCCCTTCGACGAGCGGCGAGCTGTCGTCGAAGACGCGAAAGGCCGCCTTGCTCGCCTCGGCGTACGCCGACATCCGCGGCGGGACGACGACCGCGCCCGGGCACAGCCGCCGTGCCTGCCTGCCGCCCATCGCCGTGCGCACCCCGAAGGCCTTGGCCTCGTAGCTCGCGGCCAGCACCACTCCCGCGCCGACGATGACCGGCCGGCCGCGCAAGCGCGGATCGTCTCGTTGCTCGACGGACGCATAGAACGCGTCGAGGTCGGCGTGAAGGATCGTCGCGGCGCCGAACACGAACATATGTTCGCACAGCGGAGTTGGGTTTAGAGCCTCAGTGCCGGCGTGTCGTGCGCGGCTCTTTGAGCGCGTCGAGGCCGCCACGCAGGAACGTGATCACCGGGTCGATCGCCGCCGCAACGTCCGCGGCGCTTTTCGCCTTTGCCCTCGAGCCGCTGCCTCGCTCGGTCAAGACGTTGAAAGCGGCGGTCAGAGAGGCGGCGACGACCTGCGGACGAGGGTCGTTCGCAGGTGCGTCGAGGTCCTTGGCGATCGCCGGGGCGATCAATTCCTCGAGCTGGGCAATCCGGGCTCGAAGGTGGCTCCGAAGCGTCTCGTCGCTTTCCACGCAAAATCGCAATTGCTGGTCGAGCTCGTTCTCGTCGACCTTGTGCGTCGAGAGAATGAACTTCCGCACCGTCTCGAGCGCGTCCTCGTCTTGGGGCCGTTCGGCGAGCGCCTGCGCGAGCGCCTCCTTCAGCAGAGAGAAGTCGCTGAAGAGGATGTCTTCCTTGCTCGGGAAGTAGGCGAAGATCGTTCGCGTCGAGACGTCGGCTGCCTCCGCGATGTCGGGAAGTGTCGTGGCGTGGTAGCCGCGCTCGGCGAAAAGCTCGTGCGCGGCGCGGGCGATCGTCTCGCGCGTCCGCTGCTTCTTGCGCTCGCGTAGCCCGGGTTGCGGATTCATCGGGGGTCAGTATACATAAATCCTGCACTTCACGAATATTTGCGTTGTGTGCAGCGCTGAGCTAGGGTCTGCATCTCGTGCAAGTTTGCGAAGCATGAAGTTTCCCGTCCGGATTGGAGCCCACCGATGTTGAAATTGACCCGTTGGACGATCGCACATCGCCGGATGGTCGTCTTCGCCTGGATCGTCCTCGCTGTCGGAGTCCTCGCTGCCTCACAGGCAGTCGGCAAGCGGAATGCGAACAACTTCTCGCTTCCGAACACCGACTCCCAGCGCGCGATCGACCTGCTCCAGAGTCGGTTTCCGGCGCAGGCCGGCGATGCTGACCAGATCGTCTTCCGAACGCGCCAGGGCAAGCTGAACGACGCTTCCGCACGCGCAGCGATCGCGCCGCTGCTCGGGCGCATCGCCCGCCTCCCCCACGTCGCGGGCGTCGTGAGTCCCTATGACGCGGGTGCGAAGGCCATCTCGAAGGCGGGCACGATCGGTTTCGCGACCGTCGAGTTCGACCAGCGGGCGAACGAGCTGCCGAAGGCGGCGATCGACCGCGTGATCAATGCCGCGGAGGGCGTCCGCTCGCCCGCGCTGCAGGTCGAGCTTGGCGGCCAGGCGATCAAGCAGGCGCAACAGACGAGCCTCGGTTTCGCAACCGGGGTCGGCCTAGCCGCGGCCGTAGTCGTGCTGCTGCTCAGCTTCGGCTCGCTGCTTGCGATGGGCCTTCCGATCGTGACGGCGCTGTTCGGCCTTGGAGCCGGCCTGGGCGTGATCGGGCTGGGCAGCCACCTCGTCGACATGGTCGACTTCTCGTCCGAGCTGGCGCTGATGATCGGCCTCGGCGTCGGCATCGACTACGCCCTGTTCATCGTCACGCGCTACCGCGACGCCTACCGCGAGAACGGCGGCGATGTGAAGGCGGCGCTCGAGCTGGCGATGAACACCGCTGGCCGGGCGATCCTCTTCGCGGGCGCAACGGTCGTGATCGCGCTGCTCGGCATGTTCGCGCTGGGCGTCAGCTTCCTTTACGGCGTCGCGATCGCTGCTTCGCTCGGCGTGCTACTCGTGCTCGCCGCCTCACTCACGCTGCTACCGGCATTGTTGATGTTCACCGGCAAACGCGTCGGGCGCGGCCGCCGCAAGCGCTCCCGCGCGCGCGAACCCCGAGCGGGCTTCTGGACCCGCTGGGTCGGGCTCATCCAGCGCTTCCCCGCCTGGGCCGCACTCGGATCGACGGCGCTGCTCCTCCTGCTGGCCGCACCGGCACTCGGACTGCGACTCGGTGCAAGCGACTCCGGCAACGATCCCCCAAAGCAGACGACGCGCCATGCCTACGACCTGCTCGCCGCCGGCTTCGGCAGCGGCTTCAACGGGCCGCTGCAGCTCGCCGTCCGGCTGCCCGCCGCAGGTGGCAACGCAGATCTGACGCGATTTACGACAGCGCTCCGACAGACGCCCGGCATCGCGTCCGTCGCCGCGCCTCGGCTCAACTCCACGCGCGACACCGCCGCGATCGCTGTCTACCCGACCACATCACCCGAGAGCGCCCAGACGACGGGCCTCGTCAAGCGCCTCCGCGGCGAAGTCCTGCCGCCACTCGCGAGAGCAACAGGAGCGACCGTCTACGTCGGCGGCGCGACCGCGACGCAGGTCGACTTCGCCCACGTCCTCTCCGGCAAGCTGCCGCTCTTTATCGGCATGGTGGTCCTGCTCTCGGCGCTCCTCCTGCTCGTCGTCTTCCGGTCGCTGCTGATCCCGTTGCAGGCGGCGATCATGAATCTGCTCTCGATCGCGGCGGCGCTCGGCGTCGTCCAGGCGATCTTCGAGCGTGGCTGGCTCGCGGGCCTGATCGGCGTCCAGCCCGGACCGATCGACGCATTCATCCCCGTGATGGTCTTCGCGATCGTGTTCGGGCTCTCGATGGACTACGAGGTCTTCCTCGTCTCCCGCATCCACGAGGAGTGGCAGCATCGCGGCAACGCGAGCGCGGCCGTACGCGAAGGACTCGCACGCACAGGCCGTGTCATCACCGCTGCCGCAGCGGTCATGGTCGCAGTCTTCGCTTCCTTCGCGGCGGGCGACGATCGCGTACTCAAGCTCTTCGGAGTCGCGATGGCAACCGCCGTCTTCCTCGACGCGATCGTCATTCGCAGCATCCTCATGCCCGCCGTCCTCGAACTGTTCGGCAGTCGCACGTGGGCCTTCCCGAGGTGGTTCGACCGTCGGCTCCCGCGGCTCGCGATCGAGCCAGTCACGCCGCCGACACCCGTAATGGATGAAGCCGCCTGATGACCTCTGGGCCGAGCGCACACGGCACCGCAGGGGTCGAACGAACAGGAGCACCTCCCCCTGACGCTTCCCCGCCGTAGCAGCTCGGCCCACTCTCGATATAGGCGAAATTCGTCTCGAGCGCCACTCGTAGGCGCTACCCGATCGCGGACCTGACCCTTTCGATCGCACCGCTCTCGGCACTCTCGCCGCCGCGGGCGGCGTCCGCCACGGACTGAGCGACGTCGACGACGAACTGCCGGTAGGGCTCCAGCTCGTCGGGCGCCTTCGCCTCGAGCGTGGCCTTTGCCGACTGCAACGCCTCGACCGTCTCGTGCTCGACCTTGTCCGGCGACGACGTCAGGCCGAAACCGGTGCCTCGTACGTCTGCGAGCTCGCGTACGAGCTCGCTCGTGTTGCTTTGCTTGGCGGCCGCCACATGCTTCGCCAGCGCGCCCGCCTCCTTGAACGAGTCGAAGAAGCTCCTATCGCTCAAAGACACAAGCAGTCCTGCACCGAGGACGCCTTTCTGAAGCGATTCCCATTCCTGCTCGGTGAAGTCCGACTTCTTGGCCATGACTCCTCCTGATCGTGGGGTTGTGCTCGGGCCTTTCCCGAGCTTAGACGCTGTGCTCCGTCAGCCGACGGCGTCCTCGCCGCCGACGAGCACGCGCACGACCTCGAGGCTGTCGTCGAGCACGACGACATCGGCCCTCGACCCCGGTTGCAGCCTTGCGAGATCCGGACGCGCGGCGATGCGCGCCGGAACCTCGGTCGCCGCACTGAGCGCGGCGTCGACCGGCGCGCCGAGCGCGACCAGATTTCGAACCGCCTCGATCATAGGCACCGTGCTGCCGGCCAGAACCCGGTCCGCTCGGCGCGCAACACCGTTCTCGACGTCGAAATCGACGCCGGCCAGCGTGTAGCTGCCGTCGCCGGCGCCCGCTGCCGCGATCGCATCGGTGACGAGCGCGACACGTCCCGGCGCGGCCTGCCAGACCAGACGCGCGGTGTCGTCCGCCAGATGCACCCCGTCGAGGATCACCTGCACGACCACGTCGGGAGAAAACAAGGCCGCGCCGGCGAGGCCGGGTTCCCGCGCGGCGAAGGGGCGCATTGCATTGAAGATGTGCGTCACCGTCTTTGCTCCGCGCGCGAACGCCTCGCGCGCTTCCGCAGCGGTCGCGTTCGAATGGCCGCACGAAACCGTCACGCCGCGTTGCCTCAGCAGCTCCATCAGCTCGTAGGCGCCGTGCAACTCGGGCGCCAACGTGACGTGGCTCACCGGTCCCGCAGCGAGCAGACGCTCGAGCAGATCACAGTCGGGGTCCCGCCTCGACTCCGCCGGATGCGTCCCGAGCCGCTCCGGGGCGATGAACGGGCCTTCGAGATGTGCGCCGATGATGTGCGGAGCGGAACCGTTTTGCGGAACCTCGTGCAAGGCCGCCGTCAACTCGTCCTCCGGTGACGTGATGAACGTCGGCTGGTACGCCGTCACGCCGCATTCGAGCAGCGCCTCACCCGCCTTCCGGTAACCCTCCGCGTCGGCCGAGAAGAAATCGACACCAGCGAAGCCGTTGACCTGCAGGTCGACGAACCCCGGGGCCGCGATCCCGTTCCCGTTCGCCGAGGCCAGGCCTACGCCGGCGACCTGACCGTCCGCAATGTCGACATCGCCGGGGACGAGCTTGCCCTCGACGAGCGCTGCCCCGACACCCAGGCGCATGGCTAGCTCACGACCTCGGCGGCGACCGGCACGTCGACCGCCGGGATGGCGACGCCCGTCTCCAGATCGAAGAAGTGCAGGAGCCGCGGGTCGATCGCCACCTCGACCGCTTCGCCCGGCGCGAGGAGGAGGTGCCGGTCGAAACGGCCGAGGAGGGTCACCGCGCGCTCGAGGTCGTCGACACCCAGGGGGGGCCCTGGGGGCTGGGCGGCGGCATCGATGAGATCGGAGCGCTCGAGCGGCGTCGCCGCGATCTCGATGTGGACGAGCTGTTCGGAGCCGAGAGACTCGACGAGCAGGATGCGACCGCGCAGGCGGGCGCCGTCCCAACCCGCGGCCTCGCGCACGTCCTCAGGCCGGATGCCGACCGCAACCGGGCGGCCCGAGTAGTTCGCAAGCGCCGGCCGCTCCGCAGCGACGTCAGCGGGGAGCTCCAACTCGGTTTCGCCGATGCGACAGACGAGCCTGCTGTCGTCGCGCTCGACGACCGCCTCGAACAGGTTCATCGGCGGCGACCCGACGAAGCTCGCGACGAACAGATTCGCGGGAGCGTCGTACAGGCGCTGTGGCGTGTCGACCTGCTGGAGCTCGCCGTCTCGCATCACGGCGACGCGATGACCCATCGTCATCGCCTCGACTTGATCGTGCGTGACGTACACGGTCGTCACCTTGAGCGCCTGCTGGATGCGGGCGATCTCGGCGCGCATCTGAACGCGAAGCTTGGCGTCGAGGTTCGAGAGCGGCTCGTCCATCAGGAAGGCCTTCGGCTCGCGCACGATCGCACGACCCATTGCGACGCGCTGGCGCTGGCCTCCGGAAAGTTGTGCAGGACGGCGGTGGAGCATCTCTCCCAGCCCGAGGATGCGTGCGATCTCCTCGACCCGCTCCTTTTGCTCCGCCTTCGGCACCTTGCGCATGCGCAGCCCGAAGGCGAGGTTCTCGTAGACGCTCTTGTGCGGGTAGAGCGCGTAGTTCTGGAAGACCATCGCGATGTCGCGGTCTCGCGGCGCGAGCTCGTTGACGACCTTGCCGCCGATCCGGATCTCGCCGGAGCTGATCTCCTCGAGCCCGGCGACCATCCGCAGCGCCGTCGTCTTGCCGCAGCCCGACGGGCCGACGAGCACCATGAACTCGCCCTCGGCGACGTCGAGGTTCAGGTCGCGCACCGCGGCGACGTCGTTGCCGTAGACCTTCGAAAGGTGGACGAGCTCGATTTGGGCCATCAGCCCCGCACCGCCCCGGCCGTCAGGCCGAATGCAATCCGCCGCTGGACGAGCAGGAAGAAGACGACGACCGGCAGGGCGCACAACGTCGCGCCGGCCATCAAAGGGCCCCAGTCCGTTCCGCGCAGCGTCGTGAAGGATGCGAGCCACACCATCAGCGTCTGCTTCGCCGGAGTGTGAAGGAACACGTACGCGATGATGAACTCGTTCCAGGCCTGGATGAAGGCGAAGATCGAAGTCGCCACGAGACCGGGCCCCACGAGAGGCAGGAGAACACGGACGAACGCGCCGAAGCGCGTGGCTCCGTCCACCATCGCCGCCTCCTCGAGCTCCTTCGGAATCCCGAGCAGGAAGCCCCGCATCGTCCACACGGTGAACGGCAGCACGAAGGTGAGGTACATCGCGATCACGCCGGTCAGCTTGTCGATCTGTCCCAGACGCGACATGAGGATGTAGAGCGGGATGATCAGCGCCGCGAGCGGCACCATCTGGACGCCGAGGATCAGGACGATGAACGCCTTGCGCCCGTAGAAGTGGAACTTCGCCAGTGCGAGCGACGCGAGAAACGCCAGCACGACCGAGAGCGCGACCACCGCGCTGACGACGATCAGGCTGTTCTTCACGGCGTTCCAGAAGAACGGCTGATGGATGGCGTCACGAAAGTTCGACAGCGTCGGGTTGGTCGGAACCCAGTGCGGCGTGTAGCTGAGGATCTGCTGCCCCGGCTTGAACGCCGTCGCGACCATCCAGTAGACGGGGAAGACCATCACGGCGAGCACCAGCAGGCCCAGAAGGTTCCAGCCGAGCTGGCGTGTCCTCCGTCGCCGCCCGCGCCCGCGCGGCGCCACCGGGGCAACCGGAGTCGGCGCGATCTGCGTGACCGAGCTCACTGCACCTCACCCGTCCGCAGCATCTGGCGGAGATACACGAGCGTTGCCCCGAACATGAACAGCACCATCACGACCGCGATCGCTGCACCGAGCCCGTACTCGCTGATCTGGAACGACTGGTGGAAGGCGTAGATCGCCATCGTGTAGTAGTCGCTCGTCGGCCGGAAGTCGAGCATGACCCAGATCTGCTGGAAGACCTGGAAGTCCCAGATGATCGACAGGCTCGTCAGGATGACGAAGATCGGCATCAGCAGCGGCAACGTCACCTCACGGAACACGGCCCACGGCTTCGCTCCGTCGATCGCCGCCGCCTCGAGCAGCTCCTGCGGCACCTGAGCGAGCCCGGCATACACCGTGATGGTGATGAAGGGGATCGCGCCCCAGACGATCAGCGCGGTGATCACGCCGAAGCCGGTCCAGGGATTCGCGAACCAGTCGTGCCTGATGAAGTTGCCGATGTGCAGCTTCGTCAGGGTCCAGTTCGCGACCCCGAACTCGTAGTCCACCATCCAGCGCCAGATGTCGACCGCGACTATCACCGGCACCGACCACACGAGGACGAGACCGGTCGTGATCGCAACGCGCAGCCAACGCGAGACCTGCAGGAGCAGCAGTGCCATCGCGGTGCCGAGCACCATGGTCAACGTAACGGTCACTGCGGTGAACACGACCGTCCGTGCAAGCACGCGCCAGAACTCGCCGTCGTGAAGGATGTGCGCGTAGTTCGCAGTCCCGATCCAGCGACCCTTGTGCCGGATCAGCTCGAAGAGGCCGTACTTCTCGAACGACATCTTGACGAGTAGGTAGAGCGGGTAGCCCAGGATGACGCCGATGGCCGTAGCCGCCGGAGCCAGCAGGGCGTAGGGAGCCAGCACTCGCCCGATTCGCTGTCTTGTGAAGCGGCGACGCCGCCGAGAAGCGAGTGGAAACTCGCTCTCGGCGACGGACGCCACAGCTGCTCCTTCGGGCGCGAGGCGACTCACGCGCCGGTGTTCAGGATCCTCGTGATCTGACTACTGGCGCTGTTTGCCGCTGCCTTCACCGATGCGCGACCGGTGAAGATGCTCACGAGCATGTTCTGCAGCACGTTCGCATTCTCCACGTTCGCCCAGTTGGGGCTCGTGGGGACGAACCAACTGGACTTCGCCGCCCGTGCGAACGGCGCGAGCTTCGGGTTCGAGGCGTTGAAGGCGAGGAGCTTCGTCGTGTTGGCGATGTTGCCCGCCTTCGCGATCTCGCTCTCCGCCGCGGTGCTCGTGAACGCCTTGATCCAGTCGACGGCGAGAGCCTGGTTCTTCGTGGTCACCGGGACCGCGAGATCCGAGCCGCCGAGGAACCCGGGCATGATCTTGCCAGGGGTGTGGCTCGGCATCGGATATGCGCCCACCACCGGCGCGAGCGCCGGGTCCCCGAGCTTCTCGTCGAGTGCGTACGGCCATTCCCAGCCGTTGCCGATGAACGAGCCGACCTTGCCCTTTGCGAACACGAGCGCTTGCTGCGGGTTCGCCTCATCGGTCGTCCTGCTCGCCCGCGTTAGCGTCTTCGCGATCCGCGCGACCTGATTTAGGCCCGCTAGCGCCTGCGGGGAGTTGAGCGTTCCTTTCCAGCTTCCACCTTTGCGCACCGCGATCTGCCCGCCGAAGTCGTAGACGAAGGACATCGCTGCGTACCAGTATTTGCCGGGGAAGTAGATGGCCGAGTAACCGCTGTCCTTCCCGTACTTCTTCATCAGCTTCTTCCCGTCCGCCATGAACTGTGCCAGGCTCTTGGGTGTCGACGTGATGCCGGCGCCCTTGTACTGGTCTTTGCGATAGATGACGGCGCGCGCGCCCGCGTAATACGGAACGCCGTAGAGCTTCCCGTTGTATTGGCACGAACTCTTGAGGCCCTGGAGCCACGTCTTGTTGTTCGGGAAGGCCGACTGCGTCAGCGTCTTGAAGGCGCCTGCGGCCATGTACTTCGTCATCTCCGAGTTGCCCAACTCGATGACGTCAGGAGCATCGCCGCCCGCGAGGCCGGCATCGAGCTTCTGGAGATGGTTGCCCCACGACTGGTACTGGACGTCAACCGTGACGCCAGGATGCTGTGCCTTGAAGTTGCTGTTGGCGAGGGCAACCGCCTCAGGCCAACCGTTCTGCGCGTCGTTCTGGAGCCAGACCACGATCTTGTCGGCCTGGGTCCTCGAGGTCCCGCCGCTTGCGGTCGTCGCTGCAACGGCGAGCATGGCAGCGAGAACCGCCGCCACGAGGAATCGAGCTTTCATGTCGCCTCCCGGAGCATTGGGGAGCCACCCTGGCTTCCCCGATTGGTTTAGACCACCAACCACGGCCGAGAGATTGGCACAGACCAATCTTGGTGTCAAGGGGGTGTATTCTGGGCTGATTGCGGAGTGGTGGTCTTGACCACGTCCGGACTCCTGTGCTTCCATAGGGGACGTGAGCAAACAGGTCTTGACCAGGCAGCGGGTGCTCGAGCTGATCGACCAGCTCCACGTGGGCGAGGCGATCCCGTCGGAGCGACGGCTAAGCGGCGAGCTGGGCATCTCGCGCCTGACGCTCCGGGCGGCGCTCGACGACCTCGTCCGCGACGGGTACCTCGAGCGACGGCATGGAAGCGGCACCTTCGTCAGCGAGCCGAAGATCGCCCAGCAGTTGACGCTGACGTCCTTCAGCGAGGACATGCGCCGCCGCGGCATGACGGCCGGGAGCAGGACGATCGAGCTGCGCGAAACGCACGCCGGCGCCGCCGTCGGCCGTGCCCTGAACGTCTCGCCGGACTCGCGCGTCGTCCTCATCCGGCGTCTGCGCCTTGCCGACGGCGAGCCGATGGCACTCGAGACGCTGCACGTGCCCGCCGATCGGGTGCCGGGCCTGTCGCGTGAGCTCCTCGAGAATGCATCCTTCTACGAGCTGCTCGAAAAGGAGTACGGCGTGGTGATCGCAAGCGGCATGCAGTCGATCGAGCCGACCGTGACCAACGAGGAGGAGTCCGAGCTGCTGGGCGTGCCGTTGCACTCCCCGGCCTTTCTCTTCGAGAGGACCTCGCGCACCGCGTCCGGAGAAACGGTCGAGTTCGTTCGTTCGCTCTACCGAGGCGACCGCTACAGGCTCGTCGCCGAGCTCTCCCAGCGCCGCGACCGCCCGGTTGCGGCAGCGCCTTCGTTGGCGGGCGCCGCGGTAGCAGAACCGACTCCATGAAGCGCGCAGGCGTCTCGTACTTCGGCGTCCGCATCCCCCGTCACGCCCGGCGCGATCTCGAGGACATCGCCGCGCGCGGCTACACCGCGGTGTTGCACACGTTCTCGGAGAACGACCTCGCTTACTACCGCGGCACGATGGCCCAGATCGTCGCCGCGTCGCACGAGCTCGGCCTCGAGGTGCAGATGTGCCCGTGGGGCGTCGGCAGGACGTTCGGCGGCGAGGCCGAGAGCCGTTGGGTGACCTTCCATCCGGAGGCGTGCCAGGTGTTGGACGACGGCCGCCGCGTGGCGACGGGCTGCCTCAACAATCCGGCCTATCGCGCCTTCTGCAAGGAGTGGGCGGATGCCGCGCTCGAAACCGGTACGGACTACGTCTTCTGGGACGAGCCGCACTGGACCGTGCCGGAGCACGTGGGTGTCGCCGATCCAAATCGGTGGGCTTGCGTGTGCCAGGTCTGTGTCGAGCTGTCCGGACTGGACATGTCACAGGGTCTGACCCCGGAAGTGCAACAGTTTCGTGAAAGATCCGTCGTCGATTTCCTCGGCGAGGTGACGGCGCACGTCGCGTCGCGCGGCGGCAAGAACACGATCTGCCTGCTGCCGCTCACCGACGGTCCCCACGGCGTCAGCGATTGGGACTCGGTCGCCTCGCTGCCGGATCTCTCCGTGCTCGCGACCGATCCGTACTGGAAGAACTTCGACGAGTCGGCGGGCTCCTTCGTCGGACGCTTCGCCCACCTGCTCGCGGAGACCTCGGCCCGGCACGACATCGACGCGCAGATGTGGTTGCCGAGCTTCGGCCTGACGCGCGACGACATCCCCGATCTGGAGGCGGCGATCGCCGCGACGCACGCCGCGGGCGTCGAGAACGTGTGGACCTGGGCGTACGAGGCCTGCGGGCACATGACGCACCTGGCGACAGCGGACTCGCCGCTCGTCTGGGAAGCGGTCACCAGGGCGCTGACCGGGGAGGAAGACCCCGCGTCGGAGAGACAGCGCGTCGATCTCCACGACCTCGACCTGCGTCCAACGGCAGAGCTCGTTCAGCTCATCAACGACGAGGACAGGACGGTCGCCGCTGCAGTCGCCGACGCCGCAGAGCCGATTGCAAGCGCGATCGACGCGATCGTCGACCGGCTCGAGGCCGGAGGGAGGCTCGTCTACGTCGGTGCAGGATCCTCGGGCCGCGCGGCTGCGGCCGACGCCGCGGAGTGCGGCCCGACGTTCTCGACGGACCGGATCGTCGCAGTGACGACGGAGGACGAAGCAGCCGAAGACGACGCCGCAGCAGGTGCGCGCGGCCTCTCGGCCCTTGCGGTCGGCGAGAAAGACGTTGCCCTCGGCGTCAGCGCGAGTGGGCGCACGCCCTTCACGCTGGCGGCGATCGATGCCGCCCGTGAAGCCGGCGCGCTGACGATCGGTCTCACGTGCGTCCGCGGCTCCGAGCTCGCGCGGCGAACCACGCACTCGATCCAGGTCGAGGTCGGCCCGGAGGTCATCGCCGGCTCGACACGCATGAAGGCCGGGACTGCGCAAAAGCTCGTCTTGAACATGATGTCCACGATCGCCATGGTCCGGCTCGGCAAGACATTCGGAAACCTGATGGTTGACGTTCGGGCCTCGAACGACAAGCTGCGGGCACGGGCGCGGCGCGCCGTCGCGATTGCTACCGCCGCCCCCGAGGAAGAAGTTGCAAGGGCGATTGCCGCAGCCGAGGGCGACACGAAGGTGGCGATTGTCGCCCTCATCGCGGGGGTCGACGCGCAGACGGCGCGGTCGCGACTGACTGCGGCAGGTGGTGTGATCCGCGAGGCGGTCGCAGATGTCGTGGGTTGAAGCCGAACTGCGGGAGCAGCCGGTGGCTCTCGAGCGCTTCCTCACCGCCGAGTCGGCGCACGCCCCGGGAATCGTCCGAGCACTCCTCCGGGAAGACGTCCGTTATCTGCTGATCGTGTCCCGCGGAAGCTCGAGCAACGTCGCTCGATACATGCAGTACCTCTTCGGGACCTTCAACCGGCTGCCGGTGGCATTCGCGACTCCGTCGCTGTACACGGTCTACGATGCGCCACCGGAGCTCGGGCCGGCCGCGGTAATCGGGATCTCGCAATCGGGGGCTTCACCGGATGTCGTCGCCGTTCTCGACGAGGCGCGAAAGCAGCGCCGCCCCACGCTCGCTATTACCAACGACGCGGAGTCGCCGCTGGCGCTTGCCGCCGACTCCGTCCTCCAGCTGCACGCGGGCGAGGAGCGTGCAGTGGCGGCCACCAAGACGTACCTCAACTCGATCGCCGCAGTCGCATTGCTCTCGACCGCGGCCGCCCCGCAGCGTCTCGACGACCTGCGCGCGATGCCGGAGAAGGTGGGCGAGCAGATCGAACGGTCCCTGGCTGCCGCCGGCGTGCTCGACGGCTATCGCGAGGTGGAGGGCGGGAGCGTCGTTGCCCGGGGAGTCAACTACGGCGCCGCGTTCGAGATCGCGCTGAAGATCCGCGAGCTCTCGGGTGCGCAGTTCGAGGCGTTCTCTTCTGCAGACTTGCTGCATGGGCCGATAGCGGCGCTCAAGTCCGGCCGGCCCGCCATCGTGATCGCGCCTGCCGGCCGCACCCTCACGAGCATGAGCGTTGCGCTGGAGAAGGTGCGTGAGAGAGGCGCGGAGGTGATCGCGATCAGCGACGACGAGCGATTCCTGTCCGAGTCCGACACTGCCCTGCGTCTGGTTCCGGGCGTTCCCGAGTGGCTCTCTCCGCTACTGACGGTCGTGCCGGGCCAGGTGGCGGCGGTGCGGCTCGCGACCCTCCGCGACGCGAATGTCGACAGTCCCGTCGGACTGACGAAGATCACGCTGACTCACTAACGCAACGGAGCTCGTTCTCACGAGCTCCATTGAGCAACTTCGTCTATGCGCTGAGCGCTAGGAGGACTTCATCGGATCGAGATACACGTCGTCGATCCCCGCCGCCCCGCCTACCGCCGTGAAGCGGAACGAGACGGAGGAGGTCAAGAGCGGCAGGACCCCGCCCAGCATTCCGATCTGGGGCGAAGGCTTCCAAGAGCCGCCCGCCGAAATCGTGCCGCCGTCGAGGATGCCGAGCACACTGGAGAGCAGGCCTCGATAGAGGATCTGAACCTTGACGCTCGATCCGGAATCGCCCTTGACCAGGAAGCGCATCTTGCTCGAGAGCAGCGAGATGCACATCCCCGGGCTCGTCGCCGAAGCGCCTGCCGGCAGCGAGAGCGATGTTTTGTCCGAGCTGCCGTGAACGTAGAACGACTCATTCCCGTAGACGGCGCGCGCGCCGTTGCTCAAGGTCCATCCGCTCCCACCCGATTCGAAACCTCCGTCCGGTGCGAACGCGTAGTTCGCGTAGTCCTTCCAGCCTTCGAAGGGGCTCGACGTCGCAGAGGGACAGGCTAGGCCGAGGCCGGCGGAAGCCGGGGCGGCGCCCATCGCCATAGCGATCGTGCCACCGACGAAACCGAGAACGACGACCGCCCTCACGCGCCGGAAAAAACGATTCGAAGCCACAGAATTCACTCCTCAGATAGCCGCAGTTGCCTTCCCCGCTTCCTGGGCTCAGTTTCTCCACGCTCGCAGAGCCGACTTCCCCCGTTGGGGTGATTTAGCCCGCGGGTCAAGGAATTCCACTGGGAGGCCGATACCGCAGAAATGGCGACATCGGTCGCGACTGGATCCCCCTTGCCCGAAAGTGGCGCCCTGCGGGGCGGTCTGGATGTCGACGCCGATGCCCTCATCGAGCAGTCACGGCAACTCGCCGCGACTCCCCTAGGCGATCGCGACCGGCTTGCCTCGCTCCTGCTCGGTGGCTCCTTCCTAGCCGTTGCGGTGACGCTCGCGGCTCTTGCCCACTCTTCGCGGCAAGTCGGTTTGTTGACGGTGCTCGTCTTCGTGGCGTCCTACGCGCTCGCCTCCCGGATCGACTTCGAGATCGGTACCGGCTCAGCGGTGCCGACTCAGCTCGTCCTCGTGCCGATGCTCGCGCTGCTTCCGGTCCAGTACGTGCCGCTCTGCGTCATGGCCGGCCTCCTCCTCGGAGGTCTGCCCGAATACGTGCGCGGCCGTGTCCCCGTCGACCGCAGCGTCCTGCGGCTCGTGAACTCCTGGCACGCTGTCGGGCCTGCGCTCGTCCTCGTCGCGGCCGGCCAGCCCGAGCCGACGCCGAGGAACCTGCCGATCTACGCCCTGGCTCTGCTCGCGCAGTTCGCCTTCGACTTCGGCAGCACTGCTCTGCGCGACCGGCTCGGCCTCGGTGTCTCGCCGTGGAGCCTCTTGCGCTTCATGGTTTGGATCTGGGCCGTCGACTCTGCCCTGACGCCCATTTCCGTCCTCGCCGCGCTCGGATGTGGCGCGCACCCTTCGCTGGTCGTCGTCTCTTTGCCGTTGATCGGGCTGCTCGCGTACTTCGCGCGTGAGCGCCAGGTTCGCATCGACCACGCCTTGGAGCTCGGCCATGCTTATCGCGGGACTGCGATGCTGCTCGGAGACGTCGTCGAGGCGGACGACGCCTACACCGGCAGTCACAGCCGCGATGTGGTGACCCTCGTGCTCGACGTCGCGAACAGGCTGGGATTGGACACACGTGATCGGAGGGACGCGGAGTTCGCAGCGCTGCTCCACGACATCGGAAAGATCAAGGTTCCCGGTGAGATCATCAACAAGCCCGGCAAGCTCACGGACGAAGAGTGGGCGATCATGAAGACTCATACCGTCGAGGGCGAGCGACTTCTTTCGCAGGTCGGCGGAATCCTGGGGAACGTCGGCAGAATCGTCCGTTCCTGCCACGAGGACTGGGACGGCACCGGCTACCCCGATGGGCTCGCCGCTGACGATATTCCGCTCGTCGCCCGTATCGTGCGAGCCTGCGACGCATTCAGCGCAATGACCACGGACCGGGCCTACCGCAAGGCGCGGCCCGCAGACGAGGCACTCGCCGAGTTACGGCGCTGCTCCGGCACCGACTTCGATCCAGTCGTCGTCGAGGCACTCGCTGCCGCGGTGTCGACCGGAAGCTAGTTTCAGCTACCGAGAAGGTGCTGCTCGAGCCACCCGGCCGCGAGGCCGTAAGCCTTCAGCTCGTTCGCGCGCTTCGTGAAGCCGTGACCCTCATCGTCGAACACGACGTATTCCACGTCGCGTCCGAGTGACTTCAGCTTGTCCACGAGTTGATCCGATTCGCCCTTGACGACGCGCGGATCGGTTGCACCCTGGATCACGAGTAGCGGCGTCTGCACGTTCTCGACGTATGTGATCGGAGAACGCTCCATGAGGAACTCGGCTTCGGTCTCCGGATCGCCGACGAAACGCGCGATGAACCGCTTCCATGTCGGTGGCACCGCCTTGGCGAAGGTGACGAGGTTCGACGGGCCGAAGATGTCCACCGCCGCGGCCCATAACTGCGGCAGCCGAGTGACGCACGTCAGAACGGCGAAGCCGCCGTACGAACCGCCGTACACGCCGATGCGGTCGGGCTCCACCCAGTCCTGGCCGCGCAGCCACTTGACCGCGTGCTCCCAGTCCTGCATGTCGCCGCCGCCCCAGTCGCGCTGAACGAGCCGCTGGTACGACTTCCCGTAACCCGTCGAGCCACGGATGTTGGTCGCGAGCACGGCGATGCCGCGCGAGAGCAGGTACTGGTAGAGCGCCTGGTACACGGGCCGCTCCTGTGCCTCGGGGCCGCCGTGGATCGACAGGACGACCGGCGCCTTTCCATCGACGTTCGGCCTGTAGAGCCAGGCGGGAATGTCGCGGTCGTCGAAGCTCGGGTAGCTCACGAGCTCGGCTTCGACGAGATCGTCCTCGAGCAGACCGCCCAGACGGCTGTCGGTCACGGCCCGGGCCTTCCCGGTCCGAGTCTCGACGACCCAGGCCTCCGGCGGACGGCGCGGGCTCGCGGCGATCAGCGCTGCATGCGTGCCGTCGGGCGAGATTGCAAGCGGAGGCTCGGCCCCGGTCAGATGGGGGCGGGCACCCGCAGGAAGCTCGGGCTGGGGAAGGTCCTGTCCCGTCTCGAGGTCTCGCAGCCGCAGCCGGTCGTAGCCCTCGTCGTTGACGATCCAGCCGAGCACGCGGCCGTCGGCCGACATCGCCACGTCGTCGACGTCCTGCGTCGGCTGCTCGACCCAGTCGTGGCTGCCGGAAGCGAGATCGTAGAACGCGAGCCCGCGGAACTCGCTGCCGGCATCGGAGACCATGTAGAAGCCCGAGCCGTCCTGCGCCCAGGGGCCCGGTAAGAAGATCGCGTCGTCGTCGTGCGGCGTGAGCTCCCGCGTTTCCCCGGACTCGAGATCGATGAGGTGGATCGACACGTCGCTGTTGTTGCGGAAGTCGATTGCCAACAGCTTCGACCCGTCGGGAGAGAAGTGCCCCGGGAAGGAGAACTTGCCCTCGCCGAAGACGGGACGGGACTCGCTTGTTTCGGCGTCGCGGACCCAGACCTCCATGTCGGTCGGCTTGCGCGCATTCGCGGCGTACGTGAACTTCGTCCCATCGGGAGACCAGGAGGCGCTGCCGACGTTGTGCTGGACCTTTGGCTCGTCGGTGAGCTTCTCCGGCCAACCGCGGTCGGAATCGAGAAGGTAGAGCTGATGGAACTCGTCGCCGTCGTGATCGGCGCAGAACACGATCCGGCCGTCTGTCGGCGACACGCCGACGCCACGCACGGTGTCGTCTGCGAACGCGGTCAGCTGGTCCGGCCAGCCGCCCTCGACGGGAACGCGCCAGAGATTGAACTGCCCCGAGATGTTGCTGGCGAAGAGAAGGTGCGTGCCGTCCGCCGTGAACTCGAGCACCGACGAGAAGCGGCGGACTGCGAAGAACTGCTCCATGAGCGGCAGGTTCCGCGTCTTCGTGACGGCCACGCGCTGAGATTACAGTTCTCGGACATGGAGAGGTCTCTTCCCTGGGCCTGGTACACCGATCCCGAAGTCCTGCGCCACGAGGGTGAGCGGATCTTCGCGCGCGCCTGGCAGTACGTGGGCCACACCGGACAGATCGCGGACACGGGCTTCTTCGCGTCCACCGCCGGCCAGATCCCGGTAGTTGTTACACGCGCGCGCGACGGTGAGCTTCGCGCGTTTCTCAACGTCTGCCGCCACCGCGGACACGTCGTCGCGAGTGGATCCGGGACGCGCGAGACGTTGCAATGCCCGTACCACGCGTGGACGTATGCGCTCGACGGCCGGCTGCGCAGCGCACCGCGCTCCGATCGCGAGCCGGGATTCGACACCGACGAGCTCGGCCTCAGGCAGATCGAGGTCGGCACCTTCGGTCCCCTGGTGTTCGTAAATCCCGATCCCGACGCAGCCCCGCTGGACGAGGCGCTCGGCGACGTGCCGGCGCAACTCGGCGAGATCCTCGACGTCGATGCGCTCGAGTTCCGTTTCCGCGCCGAGTTCGAGCTCGACGCGAACTGGAAGATCTCGTGCGAGAACTTCCTCGAGTGCTATCACTGCGCCGTCGCGCACCCCGGTTTCAGCGCCGCGGTCGACGTATCGCCGGACGCGTATCGGCTGGAGGCGAACGGCCTCGTGTCGAGCCAGGTCGGGCCGCTACGACAGAACGGCAACTCGTTTCTCGCCGACGGTGAAGTGCCGCGCAGCCAGTTCCATTTCCTCTGGCCGAACTTCGGCCTGAACGTCTTTCCCGGACGCCCCAACCTGTCCTGCGGCCCGATGCTCCCGATCGGCCCCGAGCGGACGGCCCGGTTCCTCGACTACTTCTTCGCACCGGACGTGGACCAGGCCTGGATCGACGAGCTGCTGGCCTTCGACAACCAGGTGGGCACGGAGGACCGGAGCCTCGTGGAGGGCGTCCAGCGAGGCGTGCGCTCGGGAATCCTTGACGAGGGGCGACTCCTCTCGGAGAGCGAGCAGTTGGTCGTCCACTTCCAGCGGCTTTGCGCGGAGGCTCTCGCCGGTTAGCATCACCGACGAATGGCCACCGTCACCTTCGATCACGTCACCAAGGCGTACGCCGACGGAACGATCGCTGTCAACGAGCTCGACCTGCTGATCAAGGACGGGGAGTTCCTCGTCCTCGTAGGTCCTTCGGGCTGCGGCAAGACAACGGCGCTTCGCTGCCTTGCCGGGCTCGAGGAGATCACCGCCGGCCAGATCAAGATCGATGCGCGGATCGTCAACCGCGTGCCGCCGAAGGATCGGAACATCGCGATGGTGTTCCAGTCCTACGCGCTCTATCCGCACATGACGGTGTTCGACAACCTCGCGTTCGGCCTCAAACTGATGAAGACGCCGAAGCAGGAGATCAAGCGGCGCGTCGAGGAGGCCGCGAAGATTCTGAACCTCGAGACCTTGCTCGAACGCAAGCCGAGAGCGCTCTCGGGCGGACAGCGCCAGCGTGTCGCTCTCGGGCGGGCGATCGTGCGCGAGCCGGCTGCCTTCTTGATGGACGAACCGCTCTCGAACCTTGACGCCAAGCTGCGTGTGCAGACCCGTGCGGAGATCCTCCGCTTGCAGCGGCGCCTCGAGACGACGACCGTCTACGTGACGCACGATCAGGTCGAGGCGATGACCATGGGAGACCGCATCGCCGTCATGAACCTTGGCGTCCTGCAGCAGATCGGCACACCGCCGGAGCTGTACGACAATCCCGTCAACGTCTTCGTGGCCGCCTTCATCGGCTCGCCCGCAATGAACTTCGCGACTGCCAAGGCGGACGACGGCAAGCTCGTGCTCGGCGGCACGACGCTCCACCTCTCCGGCGAGGCGGCCAAGGCGGCGGCCCAGAACCGAGGTCGCGACCTACTGATCGGTTTCCGTCCCGAGGACCTGGTGTTGAACGGCAACGGCCGCGCCGACGACGTCCACATCCCGGCGCAGATCGACGTCGTCGAGTACTTAGGCCACGAAGAGCTGATCCACGCCCAGTCCGAGGGCCACGAGATCGTGGCGCTCGTCCCGTCCGAACAAAAGGTGCAGGCCGGTCAGGAGGTCAAGTTCGCGATCCAGTCGAACAAGCTTCACGTTTTCGACCCCGAGACGGAGCTGAACCTCACGGCGCGCGGCTAAAACGAGCCCTCACCGTTGGAGATAGCATCGAGGTGAACATCTGGGGTCTAACAAGAGGAGGAGGATTCGAGTGAAGCGACGGAAATCGCTGGTTGCGTCGGCCGTCGCACTCGCCGTTCTTGCCGCCGGATTGACGGCGACGGCGATCAGTGCAAAGCCGACGAGACACAGTGCAAATTCCATTGAGGTTCTCTCGCTCTGGGGCGGAAGCGAGAAAGATGCATTTCTGAAGGTCACTGCCGCGTTCACCAAAGACACCGGCATCAAGGTCGAGTACACGTCGGCCCGTGACTTCATTCCCGAGGTCCGTACCCGTCTGGCCGCGGGGAACCCGCCCGACGTCGGCATCCTGCCGCGACCCGGCTACATCGGAACTCTCGCGAAGCAGGGGGCGCTGAAGCCGCTCTCGAGCCTCGGACTCAGCAACTCGTACATGGCGGGGAACTACTCTGCCGGTTGGCTGAAGCTCGGTAGCTCAGGCGGGAAGCTCTACGGCGTCCCGGCCAAGGCGAACTCGAAGAGCGTCATCTGGTACAAGCCCGATTCGTTCAAGAAGTACAAGTTCAAGATCCCGACGACGTGGGCGCAGCTCCTTGCGATCACGAAGGCGTACAAGGCGAAGGGTCTCGTTCCGTGGTCCGTCGGGGCCGGCCCGAGCCAGAGCCAGTGGACGCTCACGGACTGGTTCGAGAACATCTACGCCCGGACGGCGGGGCCAGCGAAGTATCAGGCCCTCTTCACCGGGAAGCTGAAGTTCACGGATCCCTCCGTCGCGAACGCAGCGAAGATCATGACCCAGATCATCAACAACAAGTACGTCTTGAACGGCATTCAGGGCGTATTGGGGCAGAGCTTCGTCGGTGGGATCGGCGACGTCTTCGGCACGAGCGCAAAAGCACAGCTCTACTTCGAGGGCGGCTTCGTCGGCGGTATCGCGACGCAACAGGTCAACCCCGCTCTGAAGGCGGGGAAGACGATCGGCGACTTCCCGTGGCCGACGATCAAGGCGTCCCTCGACCATCCAGTCGTCGGCGCAGCCGACTTCGCCGGCGCGTTCAAGGACACGCCCGAGGTGCGGCAGTTCCTGAAGTACATCTCGACCGGGGCCGCTGGAAAGATCTGGGTCTCGACCGGCGCGGTCACCTCGCCGAACAAGAAGGTGCCTGCGGGCTCCTACCCGAGCCCGCTCGTACGTGCCGAGGTCAAGCAGCTCGCTACGGCGAAGACGTTCCTGTTCGACGGCTCCGACCTGCTTCCGGGCGCGTTCGGCGACACGTGGGGCTTCGCGCTCCAGGACGTGATCCAGAAGCCGGGCAACATCAAGAGCATCCTGTCCACCTTCCAGGGCAAGATCCAGGGCCAGTTCTAGGCTCGACTGCAGTGGCGGCGTCCGGCAACGGGCGCCGCCGCCAGTTCGTTTTCACCGCGGACGAATGAGCACGCAACCGCTTCCTATCCCGGGCGCCACTCCGCCGCCGAGCGAAGCACCACCCATGGGCGGATCGTCGAGGTTCGGCCGATTTCAGGGGATGCTGTTCGCGTCGCCGGCGCTGATCGTGCTCGGGCTCTTCGTCATCTATCCGGCGTACTACACGATCCGCCTCGCGTTCTACCAGGGGGACTTCAACTTCCACTTCTTCCATTACCTCGGCCTGAAGAACTTCAAGGATCTGCTGACGAACGACCCCGACTTCCTCGACACCAGCAAGTTCCACGGGTTCAACATCGTCAAGGAGCTCGTCTACAAGAGCGACGGCGGCGCCTTGATCAACAACGTCCACTGGGTGATCTTCTACCTCAGCTTCTCGCTAATCATCGGGCTGGGGCTTGCGGTCCTCGCTGTCCGGGTTCGCTACGAGCGCGCGGTCAAAACCGCGATCTTCGTGCCGATGGCGATCTCCGCGACCGCCGTCGGGATCATCTGGCTGTTCGTCTACAGCCCGAACCCCGACACGGGCCTGCTGAACGCGATCATCCACGGCTTCGACAACGGCTTCCATCCGATTGCGTGGGTCGGCCGCCCGAGCCTCGTCAACTACTGCCTGATCTTCGCGTACATCTGGGCGTCGGTCGGCTTCGTGATGGTCGTGCTCTCCGCGGCGATCAAAGGTATCCCGGCCGAGATCATGGAAGCCGCGCGCGTGGACGGTGCCGGTGAGTGGAACATCTTTCGGCGCATCATGTTCCCGATGTTGAGCCTGCCCATCTCCGTCGTGACGGTCTGGCTCTTTGTCAACGTCATCAAGGTCTTCGACATCATCTACGTCATGACGAGCGGCGGCCCTGGCACCTCGAGTCGTGTGATTGCCTTCACAATGTACGAGGAGACATTTCAAAACTTCTCCAATACCAGGGGACCAGGTTACGGCGCCGCAGTCGCGGTGATTATGCTCGTGCTCGTCGCGCCCGTGATGGTGCTGAACGTCCGGCGTTTCCGCAGCGAGCGGGTCGTGACCTGATGGCGACCGTCGATCAGGCCGTTCGGATCAGCGCGCAGACGCGAAGCGAGCGTCTCATTCGTTTCATCACGCGCACGCCGATCCACTTCGGGCTGATCGCGATCGCCGTGATCTGGCTCGTCCCGACGGTCGGCCTTGCGATCACGTCGTTCCGCAAGCCAAACAACATCGCAGCGACCGGCTGGTGGCACGCGCTCACGCAGTGGGACTGGACGCTGCACAACTACGGATCCGTCATCCATGCGACCGGGATGGGCCATGCCTGGGTCAACAGTCTGATCATCACGTTGCCCGCGACGATCCTTCCGCTCACGCTGGGCGCGCTCGCGGCGTTTGGCTTCGCCTGGGTGCCGTTTCCCTTCCGCGACACGCTCTTCCTCGCCATCATCGCGCTGATGATCGTGCCGATCCAGACCTCGCTCGTCCCGCTGCTGAAGCTGTTCCGAGACTGGCACCTGAACTCGCCGCACTTCGGGATCGGGGCGTTCTCATTCGTGGGTATCTGGCTCGCGCACACCGCCTTCGGGCTCCCGCTCGCGGTCTTTCTGCTCCGGAACTTCTTCATCACGCTTCCCAAGGATCTGATCGAGGCAGCCCGGATGGACGGTGCGTCGAATCTCGCCATCTTCCGACGCATCGTCGTGCCGCTGTCGGTGCCCGCGCTCGCGTCGTTCGCGATCTTCCAGTTCCTCTGGGTCTGGAACGACCTGCTGATGGCGCTGGTCTTCCTCGCGGGTCAGCCGGACAAGGCACCGATGACCGTCCGCATCCCATACCTCCTCTCGACGTACGGGCAGGAGTACAACCTGCTGAGCGCCGCCGCGTTCCTGCTGATGATCGTCCCCCTAATCGTGTTCTTCTCGCTGCAGCGCTACTTCGTGCAGGGATTGCTCGCAGGCTCCGTGAAGACCTGAGCGTCTTTCTCGTCCCGCACACGCATTGGGACCGGGAGTGGTACCGGCCCTTCCAGTCCTTTCGCATCTCGCTCGTGGACGTCGTCGACGAGGTGCTCGACCGCCTCGAAGCAGAGCCGAAGCTGCGTTTCACGCTCGACGGACAGCTGGCCACCGTCGACGACTATCTCGAGATCCGGCCGGAGGCCGAGGCACGGATCCGGAAGCTCGTCGGCGAAGGGCACCTCGCGATCGGACCCTGGCAGACGCTGATGGACGAGTTCCTCGTCGACGGTGAAACGACGCTGCGGAACCTCGAGACCGGCCTCGCGCGCGCTGCGGAGCTCGGGAGCCCCATGCGAGTCGGCTACCTCCCGGACATGTTCGGCCATATCGCGCAGATGCCGCAGATCCTCCGCTCGGCGGGGATCGAGACAGCCGTCGTGTGGCGCGGCGTCCCGTCAGCCGTGGACTTCCACCGCTTCGTCTGGGAGGCGCCGGACGGTTCCGAGGTCGTCGCGGAGTACCTGCCGGGGGG
>VAXG01000061.1 GCA_005883355.1 Actinomycetota bacterium
ATCAAGTTCCGGAACAACATCGTCGTCGGCTTCATCAGGTTTTCGCCGAGCGAGATCGTTGGGAACTCCAGCGGCAGGCCGCCCGCCTGCAAGATGCCGCGCTTCACCGACTCGGCGAGTGAGCGGAAATGGAGATTGCAGTGCACGAGCTCCGACCAGGAATTGCAGATGCCGATCACGGGGCGGCCGGCTAGGGCGCTTCGAGAAATGCCCTCGGCATGGATCGACGCGCGATGGATGAAGCCGGAGAGATCATGCGCGCCGAACCAGCGGGTACTTCGCAGACCTCCGTTCTCGCTGATGACTCCTCCTCTCGGATAGGCTCGGCCGCCTGGGCGAGTTAGCGTACTCGCGGACGGAGGTGGCGTGGGCGTCGTCGAGATCGCCGATCGGACCTGGCGCATCGAATCCCTAATCGGGCCGCGAAACCTCTTCCAGTACGTGCTTGCGGGAGACGGTCGCACCGCCGAGGCTCTCCTCGTGGACGCCGGAACGAGCGCCTCTCCGCGCGACGCAATCCTTCCTGCGCTGCGTCGTCTCGGGATCCGCGCCGAGACTGTGAGGTACCTCGTCGTCACGCATCCCGACCTCGACCACCAGGGCGGTCTCAGCATCCTCAAGCAGGAGTTGCCGAATGCTGTCGCCGCGTGCGGGTTCGCGGATCGGGGTCTCGTGTCGGAGCCCGAGCGCCTCGTCACCGATCGGTACGGGGCGTACGAGAGAGAGCACGGGGTGGGGTACACCGACGCCGAAAAGGAGTCGATACGAGACCTCTACGGCTCCCCTGTGTCGATCGACATCACGTTCGCCGGCGGCGAACAGATCGAGTTGGGCGACCGACAGCTATCCGTCTTGCACGCACCGGGTCACTCGGCCGGCCACCTCGTGCTCTACGAGCCGGCGAGCGGTCTCCTCTTCAGCTCGGACGCGGTGCACTGGCGCTTCTGCCCGGCTGCCGACGGCAACGCCGCGCTTCCCCCGACGTATGAGGACGTCGAGCCCTACCTCGCGACGATCGACCTTCTCGAGTCGCTCGCCCCGCACGAGCTCCACTCGGGACATTGGCCCGCACGCACGGGCTCGGAGGTACTCGCCTTCCTCCGCGAGAGCCGCGAGTTCGTCGGCGCACTCGACGCGGTGCTTCAGGAGCGGCTCGAGGCGCCTTCGACGCTTCGCGAGCTCTGCGAGCATGTGGAGATGAGGCTGGGACCGTTCGGAGCGGATCCGGTAAACCTCATGTTCGTGGTTCACGGACACTTGCGACGCCTCGGCCGCCGCGGCGACGTGCGGACGCTCGATCCGAGTGAACGCCCACGGCGTTTCGAGCTCGCCGTGGCTGCACGGTGAGCCCAGAGCGTGATCTGGATCTGATCGCCCGGTTGGGCGATCTGTATCCGGCCGTCGTGGGAGATGTCCTCGACCGCCTGGGCCTCCGTTCTCAGTCGATGGCGCCGCGCATCCGACCCCTAACCCGTGAGACGACGCTCGCCGGATATGCCGCCACTGTGCACTGCATCGAGGTCGACGGCCCACCGGTCGATTCTGAGGATTGGTACAAGGGCGAGTTGCAGGCCGTCGATGCACTCGAGCCCGGCGACGTCATGGTCGTCTCGACGTGTCGAGGGTGCTATTGGGGTGAGCTGCTCGCCACTGCGTCGCGCCACCGTGGCGCACGTGGGATCGTGGCGGACGCGTATACGCGCGACACCCTTGCCCTCATCGAGATGGGCTTTCCGACCTTCGTCGCCGGGATCAGCCCGGAAGACTCGCTGGGGCGAATCGACGTCGATGCGGTTGGAGTCCCCGTCGAGTGTGGCACCGTCAGCGTGCACCCCGGCGATCTCGTCATCGCAGACTACGACGGTGTCGTCGTCGTTCCGTCGGCTCGAGCTGAGGAGGTCGTAGCACTCGCGGAGGAGAAGGTCTCGGGCGAGAACCTCGTTCGCGAGAAACTCGCCGACGGGATGCCGGTGTCGGAGGCGTTCCGGACCTACGGCGTGATCTAAAGCAGAACGACGTCGAGTGCAGCCGCGAGTCGGGATTGGGAGATTGGACCTGGAGGCTCCACATGGGGTCCCCGCCCACGCACGCCAGAAACTCTGCAAAGTCGTCCCGATAAGAAAAGTGCCGTTTGCAGGAATTTCGCAGAGCCCTCTGACGGACTCGAACCGTCGACCCCCTCCGATGAACTTCCAGCACTACGTACGACAACTGCACGGCCTGCGCGTGTACGCGCACGTACCGGAAATCCCAGCCGACCCCTACGACGTACCGGTCAGCCTCGCACGGCGCCTGACCTCGTACAACAAGAACGTGACGTTGACGCCGTCGCAGCAGGCGGCCTACGACGGTGCGGTCAAGCGCTCGCATGAGCACGGGCCCTGCTGCTGTCACTGCTGGCGCTGGAGCGCCTTCGAGGGACAAGCGAAATACCTGATCACGCGGCGGCAGTTCGGTGCTAACCAGATCGCGCACACCTGGAACCTCGAAGACGGCTGCGGCGGGGCATGACGTGATCGTCGCTATCGCGGTCGGGCACGAGCTCTGGCAAGCGCTCAGCTTCGCCTTCGGCATGACCTGGGAGGTGCTGTGGGCGCTGATTCTCGGCTTCGCTCTCTCCGGTGCTGTCCAGGCGGTGGTCTCGAAACGCGAGATGCGCCGTCTGATGCCCGATGACTCGCCGAAGACGCTCGCGATTGCGTCCGGCCTCGGCGCCGCCTCCTCGTCGTGTTCCTACGCGTCGGTCGCGCTTGCGCGCTCGCTCTTTCGCAAGGGCGCGAATTTCACCGCTGCGATGGCGTTCCAGTTCGCCTCGACCAACTTGGTGATCGAACTTGGAATCATCATGGCGCTCCTACTCGGCTGGCAGTTCGTGCTCGGCGAGTTCGTCGGCGGACCGCTGATGATCGTCTTCCTAGCGATCCTCTTCCGCCTTTTCCTGAAGCGCCAACTTGTAGACGAGGCACGCGCGGAGGCCGAGAAGGGGCGGCTGGGCTCGATGGAAGGCCACGCCGAGATGGACATGGCCGTCCACGCAGGGGGACGCTCGATCTGGCAGCGGCTGCGCTCACCCGCGGGCTTCACCGCGACCGCGAACTACTTCGTGATGGACTGGGCCGCGGTCGCGCGCGACATCTTCGGCGGCCTGCTGATCGCCGGCGCACTCGCCGCCTGGGTGCCGAACTCGTTCTGGCAACGCTTCTTCCTCGAGCACCACGCCACCGTGGCGAAGTTCTGGGGATCGATCGTCGGGCCAGCGGTGGCGATCGTCAGCTTCGTCTGCTCGATCGGCAACGTGCCGCTCGCGGCGGTGCTTTGGAACGGCGGCATCAGCTTCGGCGGCGTCCTCGCCTTCATTTTCGCCGACCTGATCATCCTGCCGATCCTCGACATCTACCGCCGCTACTACGGCTGGCGGATGGCCGGCTTCCTGCTCGTTAGCTTCTACGCGACGATGGTCGCGGCCGGACTCACGGTCGAGTTCCTCTTCCAAGCGCTGGGGATCGAGCGGCACACCCGCAACGCCAAGGTCGTCATGGCTTCGGTCAGCTGGAACTACACGACCTACCTCAACGTCGTCTTCCTGCTGCTCGCTGCGGCGCTCGTCTGGCGCTACTTCCACCGCGGCGGCGGCTGGGCGATGCTGAAGATGATGAACAAGCCCATGGGCGAGGGGCACCACGCACACGCCGGCGCGCACGCCCACTAACACACCGCGACGAGTCCCGCCACGCTAAGTGCAGGAGATCTCACATTGACCGGGTGGCCGATACACTGTCCACATGATCCGCGAGGCATGCACGGGCTCCGGCTGCGATCAATGCCCGTGCCCGGATTGCAATAAGAAATAGCCGCGCACCGACGAGCCGAGTAGGACGTCGACCCCCTCCTTCCCAGGAGGGGACCTTTCGCAACGGGCGGCAGCCCACGGCAGACGCCCTGCTTACCATGCGATCCAAACGGCAGCCGGTGGCAGCCAGTGGCAACGGTTCCGCCCCAGATCAAGCCGTTTTCGCGCCGCCGGGCAGCCGAACGTTTGCCACCGGTTGCGCCCCCTCTGTTCCATAACTGTTCCATCCCAATAGGCCCAAAAACGCGCCTTTTGGCTCCGGGCAACGGCCGCGGTTGGTCGACGACCCCTTCCGTAATAGAGGGTTTTCGAACCAACGCGTTGTCCGTGCGAAGGTGAGTTCCTGTATCAACGAGCGGAGTGGTCATGGAGGGTTTGTCCTTCGATCGGTTCGGCGCGCTTTCCGCCGTCTGCACGGCCCGATTGCGTTTGGATACTCGCTTGCGTTGGTCCTTTATCTGCACCGTCCGACCAGAGAGGCGGCCTACGCGGACGCTGAACCCGAAGAGCCCGGGGCTGCTTACCGCCTCGGTGCTGGTCGGTTTCCTCCTCAATCCCATCTGGTTCGTCTGGCTCGGACTGGTTCTCGGGCGAACGAGCCCGCTGGAGTCCGCGAGGCTGGGCCGCTGAAGGAGCTCGCCTACCGTTTCGAGTTCGGGCTCAAGTCGAGCCCCGCGCAGCTCTGGCCGCTGGTCTCGGACACGAACCATTTCAATCGCGACGCGGGTGTGCCAGCCGTCGAGCGCCTCGGCGTCGGCGACAACGCGCGCCGCAAGCTGCGGCTCTCGATGCTCGGCGTTTCGGTGGAGTGGGAGGAGGAGCCGTTTGAGTGGGTGAGCCCGTATCGATTCAGCGTCGTGCGCCGCTACGTCAGGGGACCCGTCGAGTCGATGCGAACGAGTGCAACCCTGGAGCCAGGCCCCGGCGGCGGCACGCGGCTCGTGTACGAGGTGCGGGCGCGTCCGCGCAACATCCTCGGCCGGATCGCGATCCCGCTCCAGATCGGTGTCCTGAGCCGCCGCCGCTTCGTCGCCGTTTTCCGGCGCTATGACGCGACCGTCGACCTGGACGGCGAGGCATCGGCTGGGCGGCGGCCACGCCTCGCACCAGGCGCGCGGGAACGGATTGAGGGAGCGCGGCTGGCCCTCGTCTCTTCCGGCGCGTCCGCGGAGCTCGTCGAACGACTCTGCGTGCTCGTCGAGAGCGGTGACGATCTGAGCGTTGGGAACTTGCGGCCGTACGTCCTCGCCGACGTCTGGCACGCCGATCGGCGCGAGATCCTCGCGCTCTGTCTGCAAGCGACCCGGCGCGGGATGCTCGAGTTGCGCTGGGAGCTGCTCTGCCCGCTATGCCGCGGCGCCGCCGCGAGCGAAGTGTCGCTGGGGGCTGTTGCCGGGCGGCTGCATTGCGAGACGTGTCGAATTGATTTCACGGCGGACTTCGACCGCTCAGTCGAGGTGAAGTTCCGGCCGTCCCCCTCGATCCGTCGGGTCGAACAGCTCGACTTCTGCGTCGCCGGGCCACAGGTGACGCCACACGTTGTCGCGCAACAGCTGATTGCGCCCGGGGGGCGGCGCGTGCTCGGCGCCCGGCTCGAGCCGGGGCGGTACCGTCTGCGCGCCCTCGCTCTCCCCAGCGGCCTTACAGTCACCGTCTCCGCCGGCGGAGCGCAAGAAGCGCAGGTGCGGGTGGAGCCGCAAGGTTGGCCCGTCGCGGAGTTGGAGCTCGCCGAAGAAGCCGCGCTCGCGCTCGAAAACGCGACGGCGGAGGAGCAGCTCTTGATCCTTGAGCGCACGGCGTGGAGCGACCGCGCGGCAACCGCGGCCGAGGTGACCGCACTTCAGGTCTACCGCGACCTGTTCGCAGCTGAGGCCCTCCGGCCCGGGGAGCCGATCTCGGTCGGGACGCTGACCGTCGTTTTCACCGACCTGCGTGGTTCAACGCGTTTCTACCGCGACGTTGGAGACGCGCCCGCCTTCGGATTGGTGTTGGAGCACCTCGACCTCCTGCGCGAGGCGGTGGCTGCAGAGGACGGTGCGGTTGTGAAATCGATGGGAGACGCGATCATGGCGGTCTTCCCGCGGCCCGTCGGCGCATTGCGTGCGATGCTGTCCGCGCAGGAGGCGGTTGCCGGTCGGCCGCTCGCGCTCAAGGTGGGTATGCACACGGGCCCCTGTATCGCTGTGAACCAGAACGGTGTACTCGACTATTTCGGCTCGACGATCAACCTCGCCGCGCGCCTGGTCGAGCTTTCTTCGGGCGAGGACATCGTCGTCTCCGAGGCCGTGCTCGCCGACCCGGAGGTGGCGACGCTCACACACCGCGCCGAGCCGATCGACGAGGTGCTGAAGGGGTTCGAGGGCGAGCTGCTCGCGCTGTGGCGGCTCGCGCAATGAGGGGTGCGGCTCGAGCGCCGTCTACTCGGCGCGCTCATGGCCGCCGTTACGTTCCTGCTCGACCGGCGGTTGCGCAAGCTGGGGCGCTAAGGCCGGCGACTAGGGCGAATCCGAGCCAGCCGCCGAACACGGCGGCGACCCCGGCGAACGTGAGCGGAATCCGCCCCGCCGGCTCCGGTGGCTGCGGTCGCTGCGCCACGAGCCCCGGACCTGTACCGGCCGCGAGTGCGAGGCGACGACCTACGCCGCGGATCGCATCCTCTATGCGGCCGCTGCTTTGATGCCTACTTAGACAACGAAATCGCGGCCTTTTTCGTCTGGCTGGTTTCCAAAATCTGTTCCATACCCGAGCACGCTGGACGAAGTGCAATGCATGAGGAAAGCAAAAGCCCGCCTTTGCGGGGCTTTCGCAAGAGCCCTCTTCCGGACTCGAACCGGAGACCCCTTCTTAACCAATGCGATCCAAACGGCAGCCGGTGGCAGCCGGTGGCAACAGTTTCGCGGCAGTGCAGCCATTTTGGGGCTTCTGGCGACCCGAACCTTTGCCACCCGTTGCGCCCCCTCTGTTCCATGATCAAAACGGCAACCGGTGGCAGCCGGTGGCAACGGTTTCGCGTTAGTTCAAGCCATTTTTCGGCGTTCGGCGAGCCACCGATTGCGCCCCCTCTGTTCCATAACGGTTCCATCCCAATCCGGCCAAAACGCGCAGTTTTAAGGTGGAGCAGCAACAGGAACGCCCTGCGTAGAGAAGGAGTCTTCCGCAACCGGTCGCCAGCCTCGGCGCTTGCATGCCCAGGCGCGCCGGCCGCTCGACCGTGTTCAGGAGGTTCCGGCCGCGCGAGTCCACGCGGCCCTCGGTTCACGGCTTGACATGAGGTCGTCGGCGAGCGAACCTCGATGGTTCGAGCGAGCGTTGAGCCGAGGGGGGTCGCCATGCAAACGGAACCGTCGCACTCGCCTTCCGCGCAGGTCGCGGGTGGTTCAGTTGTCGGGCTCTGGCGCTACCCGGTGAAGTCGATGATGGGGGAAGAGTTAAATGCCGCCGAGGTCACGGACC
>VAXG01000062.1 GCA_005883355.1 Actinomycetota bacterium
CTACGATCAGGCCGATGACCGCGTCGATCTGGTTCTACCTCTTCCCGCTCTACATCCTCGGCGCCCTGTTGCTCGTCCTCGGCGTCTTCGCGCTCCTCGGACGGATCAAGGGCGGCCGCTACCTGAAGCCGATCATCAACTTGCTGATGAGGCTACCGCTCGTCGGCCGCCTGATGAAAAAGGCCTCGCAGGCGGCGCTCGAACGCCAGAACCCTGAGCTGGCGAGCGCAGTCAAGAAGCTGGAACGCTCGGGCGTCGCGCGCGATCCGATGCGCGCCCAACAGGCACTCTCACGGCTCAGCGCCTCAGAGCGCCAGGCTTATCTCGACGCGACCGCCGACCAGACGGAGAACATCGCGCAGAACCGCCAGATGCGCCGCCAGCTGGAACGGGCCCGCAAGGGCAAACGCCGCTAGACCCGGTCCCAGTCCGCATAGCGAACAAGTTTCACGACGATTCGACGAGCGCGACGGCCTGCGCGGCGAGACCCTCGCCCCGCCCCGCAAAGCCCAGCCCGTCGGTGGTCGTGGCGCGCACGTTCACCGGCGCACCGACGACGGCGCTCAACGCCGCGGACATCTCCAAGCGACGGCCCGAGATGCGCGGCTCCTCGCCGATCAGCACGCAATCCGCATTCAGGACTCCGTAGCCTGCGTCCCGCACGTGGGCGACCGCGACACGGAGGAGCTCGAGCGACGAGATCCGCACAGGTGTCGAGGAGTCAGAGGGAAACAGCGACCCGATATCACCGAGCCCTGCGGCTCCCAGAATCGCATCGATCAACGCATGCGTGATCACGTCGCCGTCCGAGTGACCCGCCAACCCGCGGACCGACTCGAAATCGACGCCGCCGAGAACGAGCGGCACGCCGTCCTGGAACCCGTGCGCGTCGACGCCGATTCCCACGCGCAGGCTCACCCGAGCGGCACCTGCCGACCGCGACGCCGCTCGAACACCGTGACCGTGTCGTAGCCCACCGACCCCAGAAGCTCGAGTGCGCGATCGAAGTCGCGCCCGACCAAATCCGGCGAATGCGCATCGGAGGCAAGCGTGACGGGGATGTCGCGGGCATGACACGCCGCGAGAAACTCAGGGTGCGGATAGAGCTCGCGAACCGGCTTGTGCAGCCCCGCGGTCGACACCTCAACAGCAACATCGGAGTCGGCGATCGCCGCCACCAGCGCCCCATAGTCGAACGGCGCCGCCCGCGCGCCGAAGATCTTGACGAGATCGGGATGAGAGAGCGAGTCAAAGAGTCCGCTGCGCGCAGCGGCCGCGAGCGTCTCGAAGTAGACGCGCCACGCTTCCTCGACCCCCACGGCATCGACCAGCCGAGGCTCGTTGTCCACACCCAGTCCGCCGATGTAGTGCAGCGACCCGAGCAGGTAGTCCCACGGATAGGGTGCCAGGAGCTCGCGCGTCTCCTCCTCGCGCCCCGGCACGTAATCCACCTCGAGCCCGAGCTTCACGGGCAGGCCGCGATCCCGCGCCGTTACGACCGCCGAGACGTACGCCTCGATGTCGAAGAGGCATCGCTCAGTGTGGTACGGCACCGTCCACAGTGAGCGCGTCTGCTTGAAGTAGTAGATGTGCTCCGTGAATCCGATCTCGTCGACGCCGGCCTCGCCGGCCGATTCGACGAACGGATCGATCGCCCATGTGTCGTGCGCGAGCTCCCCGCGCGCGTTGCGGAGATGCATGTGGTAGTCGACGATCACAGGAGCGCGCCGAGGCGCTCGAGGTCGCCTACGTCCGTGATCTTGCTCAGCTTCGGGTCGCCTTCGACGACCTTGACGCGCCCGCCGCGCGTCTCGACCAAGGACGAGCAATCGCTCGCGACCGCCACGTCTCCATTGGCATAGGCGTCACGCAGAACGGACGCGACGAATGCCTGCGGTGTCTGCACCGCCCGCAACTCGTCGCGATTCAGGGTCTCCACGACCCGGTCCTCATCGTCGACCCGCTTGATGGTGTCCACGAGCGGGAGGCCCGGCAACGCTCCGTCCCAGCCATCGTTCAACGCGGTAAGCAGCCGCTCGATCACCTCGTCCGACAGCAACGGCCGAGCCGCATCGTGGACGAGCACGACTGCGGCATCCTCAGGCACCTCCGCGAGCGCTCGGGCAACGGACTCACCACGAGTCGCGCCGCCGGTCACACATGCGCTGACCTTGCTGCAGCCGAGCTCCTCGGCGAGCAGGATCGCAGGCTCCTCCCAGCCGGGAGGAGCGGCAACCACGATCGAGTCGACCCAATCCGAGTCGTCGAGACGTTTCAGGCTCTGGGCAAGCAGCGGCTCATCGCCGAGACGCGCGAACGCCTTCGGACGATCGGCACCGAGCCGGTCCCCGCTACCCGCTGCAGCGAGGACGGCCCAGACGCTCACCTCGAGGAGGCGCGCGCCTTTGTCTTCGGCTTGGCCTTCGCGGCCGGCTTCGCGGCGGTCTTGCGCGCGGCCGGCTTCGCGGAGTTCTTGGACGCGACCTTCGCCGGCTTCGCCGCCGTGGTCTTCTTACGACCGTTGCTGGTGCCGTTCTCGCTCCCGACGAGGACGCCGTCGAGCCACTCGGCAGCCTCCTCTTCGTCCATGTCCTTCGCGTACATCAGTTCGCTGGCCAGGATCTTCTTGGCCTTCACGAACATTTGCTTCTCCCCGGTCGAAAGGCCCTTCTCGCTATCGCGCAGAGACAGATTCCGGACGACCTCCGCCAGTTCCAGGATGTCACCGGTCTTCATCTTGTCGCGGTTGTGCTTGAAGCGGCGGTTCCAGTTCTTCGGCATCTGCGTCCCACCGCCGGTCAGTGCCTTGACGACGACCTTCACCATGTCCTCACCGATCACCTTGCGCAGGCCAACGGCCTCCGCGTTCTCGGACGGGACGTTCACTGTCATGTCGTTGTGGAGGATCTTGATCGTCAGGTATTCGCGCTTCTCGCCGAGCACCTCGCGCTTTTCCCTCTTCACAACCGTGCCTGCTCCGTGGTGCGGATACACCACCTTGTCGCCGACCTTGTACAAACCCGCCCCTTTCCGTCCTTATGTGACCGCGAAGCCGGCGGGTGATTCCGCCGGCCAAGGAGGACCAGTCTAGCAAAAGCCGCTGGAAATGGCCTCTTTTTCGGGAAATCCCTGCTAACTGCCGATTTCCCGGACCACGCGGCGGAGGATCGGCGCGCAGGCCGCCAGGATCACCGCCACTGCGCAGAGGAAGAGGAGGCCGCCCCTCAGGCTCGACGCCCCCGAGACCGCCCCGATGAGTGCCGGGCCGGCCACGAAGCCCAGATAGCCGAGGATCGCGACCGTCGAAAGGGCAGCACCTCGCCCGCCCTCGCCCCCAACCCGTCCGGCCAGGCCGAACAGCGTCGGTGCCGACAGGGCCAGGCCTCCGCCGGCCACGACGAAGCCGGCCAGCGCGACCGCCGCCTGGTGCGCCGTCGCGGCCAGTGCGAGCCCGGCTGCCGCCGCGAGCCCGGCAACGAGCATCCGCCCGGCGACCGAAGGCCACTCCACCTTCTGAGCCAGCACACGGCCCGTCACCATCGCACCGGCGAACAAGCCCGGGCCGAGGCCACTGATCGCGGGGCTCGAATCGAGCGTACGCTCGAGGAAGAGCGCGCTCCACGCTTCGAGCCCGTTCTCGACGAGAAACGCGAGCGCGAGCACGAGCCCGACGATGAGCAAGGGCCGCGCGAGACGGGCGCGCCGCTGCGGCGGTGCGAGGGGCGGGTACGGCCCGAGGTTTGCAAGCGCGGTCAGCGCCGTGAGCAGAGCGACCACGGCCAGGATCCAGGCTGGGTGCGCGCCGACGCGCCGCAGCAGGCCGGAACCGATGCCGCCGACCAGGACGCCGCCGGAAAAGGCGGCGTGCAGCCCGTCCATGATCCGGATCCCGTGCAGCGCTTCCAGCCGCGCAGCATGAGCGTTGATGCCGATGTCGAGGAGACCCGTGCCGATCCCGACGATCGCCAGAAAGAGCACGAGCGCCGGAACGGAACGCGCGAGTCCCGGCAGCCATGCCACCGCGCCGAAGAACACGAGGAAAATCGGGACGAGCCGGGCGCCGAACACGTCCGCGAACCGGCCCGCCACCAGCATCGCCGGCAGCGCAGCGAGTGCGACGCAGAGCAGCGCAAGGCCGAGCTGCGCCTCGGTCGCCCCCGTCGCGCGCTGGATGGCCGGGAGGCACGCAGCCCACGAGCCCCAGAAGAGCCCGAAGACCGCGTAGCCCGCGGCGAGGCCTCTCGCCCTACTCAGAGGTGCAGATACCGCTCGACGAGATTGTGCTCCTGCAGCCGGCGCAACCCTTCGCGGATCTCACGCGCCCGCACCGCGCCGACCCCCGCGATCGCCTCGAGATCTCGCTGGGACGCACGGACGATCGAGTCCAGGTCGCCGAGCTCGCCGACGACCTTCTTGATGACGCCGTCGGGGAGCCTCGGGATCCGAGACAGGATCCGGAGGCCTCGGGAGACGACGCTGTGGTCGAGCGGATTGATCTCGCGCGGGAATCCGAGCAGCTCGGCGAGACGCTCGGACTCGAGCAGCTGCCGGTAAGGCAAGGCATGCAATCCCTCGAGCGCGAGCTCGGCGCGCGGACCCGGCCCATCGGCGTGGTAGTCGCGGACAACGAGCGCGCGTTCCGCCGGAACCTCGCCGACGAGCTCGTGGAGCTGCATCCGGATCAAGCGTGCTTCAGCCCCGAGCTCGACGCAGTCACGTTCGATCTCAGCCGCCATGCGCGTCGTCATCTCGGCGCGCTGAAGGACGACGAGCACGTCGTCCAGCACGACGGCGTTCTGGAACTCGAGCGCCGTCAGCCGCGTGAGCACCTGCTGCAGCCGCTGACCGTAGGTCTCGAGCGTGGCGAGCGCCTGGTTCGTCTTCGCGAGCACCTCGGGCACCGCGTCCAGCTGGTAGCGCGTCGGGCCGACGTAGACCGAGATCGTCGAGCGCTGCTGGGAGATCGAGATAACAAGCGCACCCGTTTGCTTGGCGACGCGCTCCGCCGTGCGGTGACGGGTCCCGGTCTCCACCGACGGAATCGTCGGGTCCGGCATCAGCTGCACATTCGCGTATGCGAGCTTCGAGCGGGTCGGATTAACGATGATGGCCCCGTCCATCTTCGCCAGCTCGTAGAGGAGCTGGCCGGTGAACGGGACGTCGAGACGGATCCCGCCCGAGAAGAGGAAGGAGAGCTCGTTCGGGTCGCCGATCACGATCAGCGCGCCCTCCCGGGAGCGGATGATGTCGTCCATTCCCTGGCGAAGGTCAGTGCCCGGCGCGATCCGCCGCAGCGCGCCGAGCAGCTCTGGGTCACGCCGCGGATCGTCTTCCGAGGGCGTGCGCGTGAAGCCAAGGGCGGCCTGTGCTTCTTGCATCTCGTTCAGTCTGCCACGCTCAGCGCGCAAGCCTGGTCTCCCGGGCCTGAATTTGGCGGCGGCCGACGGCGCTGAACATCGGGGGAAACGCTAGCCGAGCCCGGCGGCGACGGCTTTCGGCAGCGTCTCCGCCTGCAGCACTTCGAGCTTGCGTCCCGTCGTCGGCGTGTCCGCGGGCGCGACGACTGTCTTCAGGCCGAGCTTCGCGCACTCCTCCAGCCGGCGCTCGGCCTGCGCGGCAGGACGCAACCTGCCCGTGAGCCCGATCTCGCCGAACGCCGCCAGCCCTTCCCTCGTCGCGACGCCTTTCGCGGCCGAGACTATCGCCAGGGCAACTGCAAGATCGGCGCCGGGCTCGTCGATGCGCACACCGCCGGCAACGTTCACGAACACGTCCGCGCTCCCGAGCGCGATCCGGGCATGTCTGCCGAGCACGGCGACGATCATCGCGAGCCGCTTCGGATCCACACCCGTTGCGACGCGGCGGGGCATCGCGAGATCCGTCGGAGCGACGAGAGCCTGAATCTCCAGGAGGATGGGCCGCGTTCCCTCGAGAGCGCACGCGACGGCGGAGCCGATCTCGCTCCCCGCGGTACGCCCGAAGAGCTCGGACGGATCCGGGACACCCACCAGCCCCGTGCCCGTCATCTCGAACACTCCGAGCTCGTTGGTCGAACCGAATCGGTTCTTCGCCGCGCGCAGAACGCGATGTGCGTGATAGCGGTCGCCCTCGAACTGGAGCACGCAGTCGACGAGATGCTCGAGCACACGTGGCCCAGCAACCGAGCCGTCCTTCGTCACGTGCCCGACGAGGATCGTCGCGACGCCCAGCTCCTTCGCAGCGCGCATCAACCGCGACGCGGCCTCGCGGACCTGGACCACAGATCCCGGCGCCGAGCCGACCTCCGCGGAATAGAGCGTTTGCACCGAATCGATCACGCAGACGTCGGGCCGCTCGGTCTCGAGCGTCGACAGCACCGTCTCGAGCTCGGTCTCCGCCAGGATTTCGACCTGCTCCGCGCCTCCGAGCCGTTCCGCCCGGAGCTTCACCTGGGCAACGGACTCCTCACCGGTGACGAGGAGCGCCCGCCGGTCCTTCGACATCGCCGCGAGCGCTGACAACAAGAGCGTCGATTTGCCGACCCCGGGCTCGCCGCCGACGAGCACGAGCGATGCAGGCACGAGCCCGCCCCCGAGAACGCGATCGAGCTCGGGGACGCCCGTGGCGATCCGTGTGGCCTCGTCGGCCTTGACGTCGACGAGACGCAGGATCGGCTGTGGCGGCGCCTTGCCGCTCGGGCCGCCCACGACGTCCTCGACTAGCGTCCCGAACGCGTTGCAGCCCGGGCACTTTCCGAACCAACGCCCGGCCGTATAGCCGCAG
>VAXG01000063.1 GCA_005883355.1 Actinomycetota bacterium
GCCATGTGCTCTGCGATCACGCGCCTCACGCCGCGCAGCGGCTCGTGCCTGCCCTCGCTCGGGCCGGCGACCGCGCGCACGTCCTCGTCGGTGATGCGTCCCTGGGGGCCGGTCCCGGCGACCGCGTCGAGGTCGACGCCGAGCTCCCCTGCGATCTTGCGAACGAGTGGCGTGGCCCTTCCTCTCGCCGGGCGCTCGGGCTGCGTCGTCTCGGGCGCGGCACGCGGCCGCTCCCCGTCGGGCGCGCCGCCGATGACGACGAGGACGGTCCCCACCGGAACGACCTTTCCTTCCTCCACCAGGATGCTGGTCACGATCCCTGCCGCAGGTGAGGGGATCTCGACCGTCGTCTTGTCGGTCTGGATCTCGACGAGCGGGTCGTCCTCCGCGATCTCCTGGCCCTCGGAGACGAGCCAGCGCGCGATCTCGCCTTCGGTCAGTCCTTCGCCGAGATCGGGGAGCTTGAACTCGTAAGCCACGGTCAGATTCTTATCGCGTCGTGACGGAGGACGGCATGCACACCTTTGACACCGTTCACGAGCTGCGTGACGCGGAGGTCGACGACGACGCTCGCCAGCGCGAGTGCGTCGACACGTTCGAGATCGAGCTCGCGTCTCATCAGCGCGAGCATCGCATCGGTCGCTGCGGCGGCCGCCTCGTCGAGGTCCTCGTCGAAGCCGAACGTCAGCCAGGCATCCGGAGTCCACGCGATCGGTGTGTTCAGCTCCGAGCCGTCTTCGACCGAGAGCGTGAGCTCGAGCCTCTCGAGCGGACACTCGATCGCGGTCTGCGAGACCTCACCGTCTCCCTGGCGTGCGTGACCGTCTCCGGCCGAGAAGAGTGCGCCGTCGACCGGAATCGGCAGGAACAGGGTGGCGCCGGCCACGAGCTCCTTGCAGTCGATGTTCCCGCCCCAGCGGCGGGGCGGAGCGGTCGAGTGCACTCCGGACTCGGGTGGGGGCATGCCGAGGACGCCCGGAAAAGGGCGCAACTCGACCTCGCGCCCGTGCGGATCGCGGCCGATGCCCGTGTCCGGGTCGAGGGTCCAGTGCAGCACGAGCGCCTCCGCGTTGCTCATGCCGAGCCGCTCGTTGAGAGGCGTCGACCAGCCGCCCGCGAGCGTCGCGCCGAACGGCCCGACGCGGACGTCGTCGATCCGGACGGCGAGCGTCTGACCTGCGTGCGCGCCACGCACCTCGATGGGGCCGACGAGCGCGTGGCCCTCGTCGAGCTTGTCGTCGCGGGGGTCGAACTTCTCTCCGGGCGCGACGTGCCAACCCGAGTCGAGACACGAGAAGGCAACCGTGTCGCCGCTCTCGATCGTCAGGATCGGCGGGAGGTCACGCGAGAAGTGGCCATGCAGCGTGCGCCGCTCGAGTGGAACCTCGTGGGTCACGGGCGGGGAAGACCGATCCAGGCGTCCCGCGGCGCAAGCAGCACGCGCAGCCCGCCGCGGCTGCCGTCTTCGAAGAACTCCCACAACGAGACGGCCTGCCACTCCTCGGCATCGAGCTCGAGGGCGATTTCCGCGGGGACGTAACCGGCCTGGACCCGGCGCTCATCGTCCCAGACGCCGATCGCATTGGGATCGTGCTCGTTGTCCGGCTCGGGCACGAGCGCAAGCCTCCGGCCGGGAGCGAATGCGTCGTCCTGAAGCGCGTCGATCCGATAAGACACGCCGGCGACCTTGATCACGCGAATGCGCGGATCCTCGCCGCGCACGAGCTCACCGCTCGCAGCGTCGCGCAAGCGAAATCCGGCGCCGCTCCGCTCGAGCCAGAGCCTGAGTCGATCCTCCGCCCGCCTTTCCGACATGTCGCGCAGACCCTAGTCGCGGCTGGCCACGCCCGGGCCTGTCCCCACCATGGCTCGCTGAGACGTGTCTTTCGGGACGAAGCGGACGCGGCGTTCGTCATGAAGGTGTGACTTTTCTTCGACAGACAGGTGCGCGAACGACGCCTGTCGGGGACGATGGCGATCGGACGGCGGGCGACGGTTGGAAAACTCGTGCCGAAGCTCGTTCGTTCGCCCCTGGTTAGAAGTCGAGCAGACGGCGCGCAGCCGCGATGACCCGCTTCGCCGACGGCATGTACGCGTCCTCGATCTGCCAGTACGGATACGGCACGTCGTAACCGGTCACGCGCAAGACCGGCCCGCGCAGATCCAGGATCGCCTTCTCCGCGAGGATCGCCGCCAGCTCCGCCGCGAATCCGCAGGTGCGCGGCGCCTCCTGCACGATCACAACGCGGCCGGTCTTCGCTGCGGAAACCAACAGAGCCTCCTCGTCGAGCGGCTTCAGCGAGCGGATGTCGAGCACATCGACCGAGACGTCGTCGAGAGCATCGGCGGCCGCCTCGCACACGGCGACCATCGACCCGTAGGCCACCAGCGTCAGGTCCTCTCCCTCGCGCGCCAGGCGAGCCTTCCCGAGCGGGACGACGTGCTCGCCGTCCGGCACGTCGCCCTTGCTCGTTCGGTAGTGCAGCTTCGGCTCGAGCACGACCACGGGGTCCGGATCGCGAATTGCTGCAGCCAGGATGCCCTTCGCGTCGGCAGGAGTCGACGGGATCGCGACCTTCACGCCCGGCGTGTGGACGTAGTACGTCTCCGGCGAGTCGTCGTGCAGCTCCGGCGCACGCACGCCGCCCCCGTACGGCATGCGCACGACGATCGGGAACTCCATCTTCCCGCCGGTCCGCCACCGGTAGCGGCCGACGTGCGTGATCAGCTGGTCGAGACAGGGGTAGGAGAACGCGTCGTACTGCATCTCGCAGACGGGACGCCAGCCCGCCATGCAGAGGCCGACCGCGGTGCCGAGAATTCCCGCCTCGGCCAGTGGTGTGTCGAAGCACCGATCGGGTCCGAAGCGGTCGCGCAAACCAGCCGTCGCGCGGAAGACGCCACCCGACCGACCGACGTCCTCACCCAGCACCATCACGGACGAGTCACGCTCCAGCTCGACGTGCAGGCAGTCGTTGATCGCCTCGACGATCGAGCGCTCAGCCAAGTGTCCCTCGCAACTCATCGAGATCCGAGCCGAACGACGCGGGAGGATCGACGTAGGCATTCGCAAACAGCAGCTCGACGTCCGCGGGCGGCTCGGCCTCCGCCGTCTTGATCGCCTCGCGCATCGCCTCCGCTGCCTCGGCCCGGATCGAGGTAGCGAGATCGTCGTGCAGAATCCCCGCGCGCCGCAGATACCCCTCGAAGCGCCCGACACACTCGTGCTTCCGCGCTTCCTCGACCCGCTCCACGTCGACGTACGCGCTCGGATCGTCGGCCGTTGCGTGCGGAGCGACCCGATACGAGACGGCCTCGATCAGCGTCGGCCCTTCGCCGTTGCGCGCACGCCGAACGGCTTCGTGCGTCGCCTCGAAGCAGGCGAGCACATCCGTGCCGTCGACGCGTACCCCCGGCATCCCGTAGCCGGCCGCCTTGTCCGCGAGTGTCTGCGCCCGCGTCTGCGCCTCGACAGGCGTCGAGATCGCCCACCCGTTGTTGTTGCAGAACAGGATGAGCGGCGCGCCCGTGACCCCGGCGAAGTTGGCGCCTTCGTGAAACGCGCCTTCCGACGTCGCGCCGTCGCCGAAGAACACGATCGCCGCGGCGCGCTCGCCCTTCAGCTTCTTTCCCCACGCAAGACCCGCCGCGTGGGGGACGTGCGTCGCGATCGGAACGCAGATCGAGGCCACGCGATAGTCATCGGGGTTCCACCAGCCTGCCGGATGGCCGCGCCACCACGAGAGCACCGTCGCGGGCGGCATTCCACGCAGCAGCCCGATCGCCGACTCGCGGTACGACGGGAAGATCCAGTCCTCGTCCTCGAGAGCGTGGAACGCCCCCGCCTGCATCGCCTCGTGGTTCCAGAAGATCGCGTACGTCCCGATGCGCCCCTGACTGTGGTAGACGACCGAGCGCTCGTCGTACGTCCGCAACTGCACCATGGAGCGATAGAGCTCGAGCAGTTCCTGTTCTCCGAGCCCCTCGACCTGACGGTCGCCCGCACCGTCCGCGTCGCCGATCACGCGCCGGAGGTCGCGCTCGGCCGGAAGAACCTGGGCCATCGGGCGGAAGTGTATTTAGACGAGCACCGTGATCGAGTCGCGCTCGGCCTCGAAGACCGCCTCGGTCACGTCGCCCAGGTCCTCGCCGTCCGCGTGCAGCGGCAGCGGGCGGTCGCTGCGAACCGCAATGCGATCGAGGTCGTGGCCACGCAACGCGTTCCTCGCGGGTCGTCCGGTCGCGAGGGCCAGCAGGAACGGCGGCAAGGTCCTCGGGGTCAGCGACGCCGGCGCGAGGAAGTCCAGACCCTCTTCGAAGACCGCTTCCGGGCTGGCCTTGATCGCCATGGCCTTCAGAAAGCTGTAGGGATTGACATTGGCCACCAGCACGAAGGCGGCCCGTCCGTAGCCCTCGATGTCGAGCACCGGGTCGAGCCGGCCACGCCGCTCGAGCAGCATCCGGGCGAAGGTCCCGACAAAGGCGAGGTCGCCGGGACGCTCGCCGTCAGGGGAGCGTCCTCGCTCGTCGATCCGGCGCACCGCTTCCGCGTCGATGCCGATCCCCGCCCCGAATCCGAACCGCCTGCCGTTGACGCGACCGGTCGAGATCGTCCGCGTCCGGTCCTCGCGCAGCGCGTCGGCGAGACGCTCCGCCGCTCCGACCGCGTCGCGCGGGAGCCCCAGCGCGCGCGCCAGCACGCTGGTGCCGCCACCGGGGAGGAAGCCGATCGGTTGATCGCTTCGTTCCACACCGTTCAGCACCTCGTTGAATCCTCCGTCGCCCGAGAAGACGATGAGCGCATCGGCGTCGCCGGCCTCACGTGCCAGTTCGACGGCATGCCGCGGACGCTCCGTTCGGACCGTGCGTACGTACCCGGAGCCCATCAAAGCCCGCTCGACGGCCGAGATGCCCTCCTCGGTGACGCGGCTCGCTTTGGGGTTGACGATCAGGACCGTGCGTTTCATGGGACGAGCATGCCACGGAGCACCAACGCTGCGTTAGGGCGTCGAGTAGCCGCGCATACCGTCGAGCAAGAACGCGTAGAAGCGATCTGCCAGCTCATCCGTGTCGGCTTCCGGTCGCAGCCAGGTGTACGCCCAGTTCGCGGCTGAGAGCGCGAGCAACGTCGCCGTCGCGTCATCGAGGTCTGTGCGCAGTTCGCCGAGCTCGCGCCCTTCGCGGAAGAACGAGCGGAAACGGTCCTCGTAACGCCGCCTCTCGGCGACGAACTCCTCGCGACGTTCACCCTCGAGATAGCGCCACTCGCGAATGAAGACGGTCGCGATCTCGAGCTGCTCGGCGACCACACGCAGGTGCGCTCGGAGTGCGAGCCGAATCCTTTCGTTGGCCGGCACCCCGTCCGGCACAGCGTCGAGAGCTGCATGGAAGGCGGCGGCCCCGTCGCGAGCGACCTCCCAGAGCAGGTCGGCCTTCGAGTCGATGTGGGCGTAGAGCGACCCCTTCTGGACGCCCATCGCCTCCGCCAGGTCGCCGATCGAGGTGCCGTGGTAGCCCTTTTCGGCAAAGAGCCGGGCCGCCTGGCGGGTTAGCTCCGACTTTCGGCTGGACATGCTTCAATAGACCCTAACGATCGTTAGGTAGGGAGGCCATGAACGAGACGGAATTCCTCGAGTACGTCCAGTCCGGAGGCCAGGTCGAGGCCACCGACGACCTACCCGACGACTACCGGGCGAAGCTCATCAAGTTCATCGAGATGCACGGCAACTCCGAGCTGATGGGCGTCCTTCCCGAGCGCGAGTGGATCCTTCGCGCGCCGACACTGCAGCGGAAGCTCGCGCTGACGGCGAAGGTGCAGGACGAGGTCGGCCACTCGCAGCTGATCTACCGCGTGGTCGAGGATCTCGGCAAACCGCGCGAGCGATGCCTCGACGACCTCATCTCGGGGAAATCGAAGTTCCACAACGTCTTCCACTACCCGACGAAGACGTGGGGCGACGTCGGCGTGATCGCGTGGCTCGTCGATGCCGCGGCGATCATCTCGCAAAAGGCGCTGCTCAAATGCTCCTACGCCCCGTACGCGCGAATCATGAAGAAGATCTGCTGGGAGGAGTCGTTCCACATCCTCCACGGCCGCGACGTGATCCTGACGTTGATGAACGGCACCGACGACCAGCGCGCGCTCGTGCAGGAAGCGCTCGACCGTTGGTGGGGACCGCTGATGCAGTTCCACGGCAACCCGATCGACAAGGAAGACGATCCGATGTACGTCTGGCGGATCAAGTCGCAGGGAAACGAGGAGGCGCGTCAGCAGTTCCTGGACGGGTACGTCCCGCAGATCTGGGAGTTGGGCCTTTCGGTCTCCGATCCCAGGCTGCGGAAGAACGACGACGGAGTGTGGGAGTACAGCGAGCCCGACTGGGACGAATTGAAGAGCGTCGTGACCGGGCACGGCCCGCGGTCACAGGATCGCCTCGACCTCAGGCGGATGGCACGCGAGAACTCCGCGTGGGTGCGGCAGGTCGTACTCGCGGACGTCGCGTGATCTACGAAGTCTTCCGGCAGGAACGGAAAGGGCAGCCGTTCCAGCACGCCGGCTCGGTGGAGGCCGCCGACGACCACTTCGCGGACGTGTACGCGCGGGAGCAGTACGGCCGGCGCGGTGAGTCGACGGCACTCTGGATCGTGCCGCGCTCCGCCGTGATGGAGATCCACGAGTTCGTCGACGAGCTGAACCGCAACTACCACCGGGTCGACGGCTATCCGCTCAAGGAGAAACTCAAGGAGGCGCGTGACAGAGCAGGAACAGCAGCTACTGCTGGAGATCGCTGACGACGAGCTGATCCTCGGCTGGCGCGACTCCGAATGGACCGGCATCGCGCCGCTGCTGGAGGAAGACGTCGCCTTCTCCTCGATCGCGCAGAACGAGATCGGTCACGCCCGCGCTCTGTACGAGCTCGTCGCCCGCGAGCGCGGCAT
>VAXG01000064.1 GCA_005883355.1 Actinomycetota bacterium
AAGCTGGTCGCACCGGACGGCTCGGCGAGCACGTCCACCGTCTCACCAGCCTTGTTGTTGGAGACCTTGCCCGAGAGCGAGACGCTGCCGCCGTAGACGACACTTGGCCGCGAGAGCGAGATCGTCACCGCGGGCCGCGCAGCGCTCCCGGCGGTGGCGACAAGCAGCGTCACCGCCAGCACCGCCACGAACACACCAGTTCTGCGCATCAACAGACACCTTCTTTCGGAATTGCCACGGGGCGAGAAGTCCCACCAAAAGAGATGCCAACCAGAACCGAAACTCCCGCCCCGCCCCAGTAAAGACCCTGTAAATATGCGCTTTCTCCAGAAAGCGGTGCCTCCATGCCATGGATTCCGAGTCCCGCAGCACAACGCCGCGAGACAACCTGTCGCTCTTCCGCCAGGATGCGACGTCCGCGCGTCGACGCCCGAGTGATGGGACCGGTGCACGGCATTCGCTCGTAGTGCAAGACGATGACGCCTTTTGGTGGCAGCGATCGAACGGACGACCCGGGGCTACCGATCAAGTTCGGTCCCTGCTCGAACGGCGAGTACATCCCTGCTCCGCTGACCACGGTCGAGCGGGAGGCGATCACGCGGGCGCGCCGGGCCTGCGACGAGAACGCGCGACGCGTGGGCATGTCGCGCCCCGACTTCCTGCGCTCGGTTTGTGGCGCGGCGACGACGCTGCTTTCATTGCAGAGTGTCTGGCTTGATGTCGGCAGGCCAGCGCTTGGCGGTTTTTGGGACGTCCCAGCCGACGGGGCACTCGATCCGGACGCGGCGCGGACGACACTTGCGGGCAAGCAGTTCGTCTTCGATGTCCAGGGTCATCACCTCGAGTATCCCCTGATGCCGAAGGACCGGCACAAGCCGTTCTTCGGCTCGGTCTTCCCGCAGGTGAACTGCGGCAAGGACGATCCGCACGCCTGCTTCTCACGCGAGGTCTTCCTCGAGGACTTCTTCCTGCGTAGCGACACGAACTTGGTCACCCTGTCCGCGCTGCCGATCGCGCCGAAGGGCAGCCCCCTCTCGGCGGCGATCATGGACGAGACGCGCCAGACAGCAGAGCTCGCCTGCGGCTGGGAAACCGTCCTCCTTCACGCGCAGGTCTTACCCAACTACGGGCCGCTGAAGGCGAACCTCGACGAAATGGAGCGGAACGCGCGCCGCTACCCGATCAAGGCATGGAAGGTGTTTACGCACTTCCCGGATGCGTTTGGCGATCCCGGCAACGCCTGGCGGCTCGACGACGCCGACGCGCACCTAGCCAAGGTCGGGCACGCGTTCATCGAGAAGGCACGCAAACTCGGCATCAAGACGATCTGCGCCCACAAGGGCTTTGGCGCCGGCAGCCGTTACGCCTCCCCCGAAGACGTGCCCGCGGCGGCGCGCGACTTCCCCGACGTCAACTTCATCGTCTACCACTCCGGCTTCGAACGGACCGGTCCGCGCGAAGGCTCCTACACAAAGCGGACCGCACACGTCGGCATCAACCGGCTGATCACGGCGATGCGGAAACATCGGATCCGCCCAAACCAGAACGTCTACGCCGAGCTCGGCTCGACTTGGTGGACGATCATGCGTGACCCCACCCAAGCCGCGCACGTGCTCGGCAAGCTGCTCCGCTACGTCGGCGAAAACAACGTCCTTTGGGGCACCGACTGCATCTTTTACGGCTCACCCCAAGACCAGATCCAAGCCTTCCGCACCTTCCAGATCAGCCGCGAGTTCCAAGAGCGATACCACTATCCTGCGCTCACCCCCACGATCAAAGCGAAGATCCTCGGCCTCAACGGCGCCCGGGTCTACAACGTGAAACCAAACACCGTCAAGTGCCACTTCACGCGACGCGAGCTCGAGGAAGTTCAACTCTCATTCCCGTTCCGCCACCAAACCTACGGCCCACGCAACGAACACGAAGTGAAACTGCTGCATGCCCACCATCGCGGCTGGCCTGGCTAACCGTCACCGCCCTTCACGGCACAGGCGATCCGCGAACAGTGCTGTGCTCATTGCGGCTCTCCTCATGTTCGCGCTCGAGCTGTTTCCGAGCACCTCGGCCTCCGCCCCTGCCGCTCCTGTCGTTGCGGGTGGTTCGCTTCGACTCGGCCGTTCTGAGGATGGGCGACCGATCGTCGCGGTACGCAGCGGCGACCCGCGCGGGACGCGGGTGCTCGTCATCGGTTGCATCCACGGGAACGAGGGGGCCGGGATCGCGGTCGCGCGCGCGGTCGCGCGAGTGCATAGCGGCCCCGACTTTTGGATTGTTCCAGACCTGAATCCGGACGGGTACGCGCGCGGTAGCCGTCAGAACGGGCGCGGTGTCGACCTGAACGCCAACTGGTCGTCGCAGTGGCGCGGCGGCGGCCACCCCTGGGATACCTACTATCCCGGCCCGTATCCGTTCTCCGAGCGTGAGACACGGATCGGGCGCGACCTGATCCTGCGCCTCCGGCCGCGGCTGACGGTCTGGTTCCACCAGCACATGAATCTCGTCTGGGCCTGGGGGCCGAGCAGTGATGCCGGACGGTTCTACGCCCGCGCGGCCGGGATGCGCTTCTACCACCACCCTTGGTTGCACGGAACGGCGACCAACTGGCAGAACCACCGCCTGCCTGGCTCGGCCTCGTTCACAGTTGAGCTGCCCGCCGGCAGCCTCTCGCCGCTGCAGGTGCGCCGGCAGGTGCAGGCCGTGTTGAGGCTCGCCTCCGCCCTGCACGGTTCCATGCACACGTGAGCGGCTCCCGTCTGGCCCGTGCTGGGTGGCCCGCGTCCGCGGTCGGCCTTTCGTTCGCGCTTCTCGCTTCGGCGTTTGCGTGGTCCGGTTCCGCGGTGAGTGGCGCGATGCCGCAGCGCGCCCGGGTCGCCCCGTGGATCGTGCGCGTGCAACGGCTCGTTGGTGACTTGCCGATCTCCGTCTCGGTAGCCGAGGACGGCCGGCTTGTTGACGCGCACGCCGGCAATGTGCCTCGGCCGCCGGCCTCGGACGAGAAGCTGCTGCTCTCGATGGCGCTCCTCGACCGCTTCGGCGCTCGCTACCGGATCCCGACCACGGTCGAAGGGCCGCGTCCGAAGGACGGTCTGGTCGGGGGGAACGTCTGGCTTGTCGGCCACGGCGATCCCGAGCTGAACGACGCGGCGCTCGCACGGCTCGCGGGCAAAATGGGCGCGAGCGGCATCCGCAGCGTGCGCGGATCGGTGATCGGCGTCACGAACACATTCACGCGCGAGCGCTCGGCGCCCGGCTGGCAGCCGATCGCGCTGAAGTTCATCGCGCTTCCGACCGCGCTCACCTTCGACGCCAACAGCGGCCCGTCCGGATTCGTTTTCGATCCCGAGCGACGCGCTGCTGCGAGGCTCACCGCCGATCTGGGCGCACTGGGCGTTCGCGTGAGCGGCCGTGCAAGAGCCGGCCGCGCGCCCGCTGCCGCGCAGGACATCCTCGCAACGGTCCGATCGGCGCCCCTCATCGACATCCTCCGCCGGCAGAACCGCGACTCGCTCAACCTCGACGCCGAGGTGCTGACCAAGCTGCTCGGAGCTGCCATCTACGGTTCGCCCGGCTCGATCGCCAAAGGCGCACGAACGATGCAGCGGTGGGCGCAACACCACCACGTCGATGTCGTCGCCCACGACGGCTCCGGACTCTCCCACACGGACAAGATCAGCACCAACGCGATCGTCCAGCTTCTCAGCGCGGCGAGCCGCGAACCCTGGGGCCCGGCGCTGCGTTCGACCCTGCCGGCCGCCGGCCAGGGCACGCTCGCCGGCCGCCTCCTCGGTCTCGGCGTTCGCGCCAAGACCGGAACGCTCCTGAAACAGGTGTCGGCCCTCTCCGGCTGGGTCTGGCTACGGCGGCCACATCGATGGGCCGAGTTCTCGATCCTCTCGCGCGGACTGTCGAAGCCTCAAGCGGTCGCGCTCGAAAACGGAATCGTCTCGATCATCTCCAAACACGTCCCAGTGGCGCCGAGCCGGTAACCGATCAGTAGCCGCGGCCGGAATCGCGCCAGGCCTCAACTGGCCGCACCGCGGCAGCGCGGCACAGTCAGCGGTAGCTTGGGGGCGGGCATGGGGAGCCAACGATGTCGTGGGCAGACCACCCCACCCGAAACGTGGAAACGTTGTAACGACGCGAGCACGACTGTCGCCTTTCCGCCAGAAAGCGACAGCGACGCACTTCAAGCTGGCGGGGTGCGCGCCCAACTTCATCTGGGAGCGCAGCGCGATGGCTCATGAGCCTCCGCGTCCGCGGCGAGAAGGGCAACCAGTACTTGGTGGTTCGCGCCGTGGGTCGTATCGTTTTCTCCATGGAGATCCGTGTGGCGCTGGCGACGTGCCGTCAGCCGTCGAACCTACGGCGGACCTTGACGATCGCTCTCATCGTCGGTTGCATCCTCTCGATCATCAACCAAGGCGATGTGATCGTGCACGGGGACGCAACGGGCGCCACGGTGCTCAAGGTCTGTCTCAACTTCGTCGTCCCCTTCGTCGTCTCCAACCTCGGCGTCCTGACCGGCGATCGGACGGCACGGGAATGACCGCCCGTCCTACGCAGCAGGGCGCAAAGACGAGGGTCGAGGCAACTGCCTCCCAACCGCGACCTCCGACTCGAACGCCAGCAACTCAAAAGAGCGCTTCAAGCCTCGCACCCTTCTCCAGCATGAAGACTTGCCGCCCTGGGACGGTTCAGCGAAGAAGACACGCTTTCATAAACCGCTGCTCTATCCACTGAGCCACGGGGGCTCAGGCTGCAGCGTGGGGCCAGGAATTATCGGCGCCGGCTTGGGCGTCGCTAACCAGGCTCAGGCGACGCTAAGCGTGTCGGCTGAAACGAGCCCGTGGTCTGCGCACTCCGGCGGTGCATCTGGCGCACATGATCAGCCGGCCACCGCGCGTGGCGAGACCGCGTAGAGGTGCCATTCTCCCACGCCTTTGAGGGTGCGGAGGCCGCGATCCTCGAATTGGATTCCCGACCCCGCGACGAGATCCTTGACGGTGCCGGAGACGAGTATCTCGTCCGGCTCGGCCTCGGCCGCAACCCGTGCGCCGATGTGGACCACGACTCCGCCTACCTTGCCGTCGATGAGCTCGCACTCGCCGGCGTGCAACCCGGCTCTGATCTCGATGCCGAGCTCGGCCACGGCGTCGCGGACAGCGCCGGCGCAGCGGATGGCGCGTGCCGGCCCGTCGAAGCTCGCGAAGAAGCCGTCGCCGGCCGTGTCGATCTCGCGGCCCCGGAAACGAGCGATCTGCCCGCGTACGCGTGAGTGGTGCTCGTGCAGGAGCTCGCGCCAGCGGGCATTGCCGAGCGTCATTGCCTTCTCTGTCGAGCCGACGATGTCCGTGAAGAGAACGGTGGCGAGGACGCGGTCAGGCTCGATTTCCTCCCAGGGCTTCTCGCGCCAGATCCGCTCGACGAACTCGCGGACGGCGACGACGACGGTACCGGGGTCGCCTACCCAGGGAATGTGGTCGATGCCGTCGAGCTCCTGGTAGAGCGCTCCCGGGATCTGCTCCGCAACGAACCGGCTCACGTCCACGGGCACGTAACGGTCGCCACCACGGTGCAAGACGAGCGTCGGCACACGGATCGTCGCCAGCACCGTCCGGACGTCGATCTCGAGATTCATCTGCCGAAGCGCCGCCAACGCGCCCGGCGTCGAGTTCAGCCTGGTCGCCCGGACCGCCCAGGCGATGACGTCATCATCGGCGGCAATGCTCGGATACATGCGCTGTGCCAACTGGGCGGTGTAGTCGCGCTCGGCGAAATGTCTCTCCGCATCTTCGACCACCTTTCGCGCCTCGTCTTCTCGCAGTCCCCACGCGTAGTCCGGAGCCCACATCCCGCGCGGTGCCACGGCAAAGAGAACAAGCGCCGTCACGCGCTCGGGATAAGTCGCCGCGAAAAGCACCGCCATCGCGCCGTCCGGGCCGGTTCCGAACAGGGCCGCGCGCTCCGACCCGACCGCATCCAGGACGGCGCGCACATCGTCCATTCGCTGCTCGAGCGCAGGAACGCCACTCGGCCGATCGGACAGTCCGACGCCACGACGGTCGAAGAGAAGCAAGCGGGAGAACGACGCCAGCTCGCGCATGAAGCCCGCCCAACGCGGGTTCTCCCAGAAGATCTGGACGTTGGATATGACCTGTGGGACGAAGACCAGGTCGAACGGACCCTCACCGACGACCTGATACGCGATGTTCAGACCGTCGGTCGTGCGCGTATAGCGGATCGCCGGAACGTCCACCGGCGCTAGAAGCGACCAGCCTTCCGGGCGGCAGCACATGTCAAGCCGCGGACTCGAAACGCACCCGAGGCGCAACCGGGAGCCGCTGCGCGCGCGAAACCATAACGGCAGTGTAGGGCGAGCTCGCGCGGCCCAGATGTGCTGGGCAATCGTCGCTTGTAAGCGTGGGGATTCGGAACGCGCGATGATGCGAGGCGAAACTCCTCGCCGTGCGCGTTCGCCTTCCCGACCCAGCTCTTCACGCCGATCCACGGGACTACTTTTTGCACCGCTAGGGCTGCGTTACTAGGTCATCGATGGCGCGATCGAGGTCATCGTCACCGACGCACCTGCCGAGCGCCAGGGGGCGCCGGCGCCGCGAGCTCGATATCTACCTCGAGACCTGGCGAGCGCACCATCCGGGCCTCGAGCTGGAGCCGCTCCACTGATCCGAATGGTGTCGCGGTTTGTTGGAAGTGCGACAGCGGGCGAGCGACGGCTGCAGTTTCCTTCGCGGTGATCACCGAGGCGACCGTCCCGCCGGCTTTCTCAGCGCTCGGAGACGAGCTTAAGCGTCCGTGGCTCGAAGTCGTCAAGGACCTCTTGCAACCGCGCGACACGCTCGTGGAACCCGGGCGCTGCCCGCCAGCGGCGGACCGACTCCATGCTCTCCCAAGGGCCGAAGCTGTCGAAGCGGCTGGGCTCGTCGATGTCTCGTAACAGCTTCGCTCGTGAGCTCAAGCCCTGCAAGGCGCTCCAGTGAGCGAGATCCTCCCAGCGCCGCACAAACTCGTCCTCGAGGCCCGGCTTCACCCGCCAGGTCGAATGCGTATAGGCCTCACCCATGATCACTACCTCCGGCGATCATGGTAGGGCTGCCGCGCAGCAGGCGCTGGTTGTCGCGGAAGAGCCGAAAGACGATACGCGGCCTGAAGCCCACTCCCTGGGGCGACTTCGGCTACACGTGCACGCGCGAATGAAATACGGCCTCGGCTGCGCGGACTCGATAATGCGATACGCCTCCCTGTCGGTTCGCAAGCTCTGCGAGCGGCCGTTATCGAGCTTGACCAGGATTTGTAGTTGATCGGCGTAGAAGACTGTTCCGCGCGCGCCGACACCGGTAGTGCGCTTGGCAAGTTCGATCCGCTCACCCTTGCTAGGGATGTATGCATCCGCTCCAGGATCGTTGCTTCGTTCCATGTTCGAGACTCCCGAGGTAGATGACGCCCTGGCCAGTTGGAAGTTCCCATTGACCGCTCCTAGGGAGCGTCAAACCGCGCGGCTGCGGGCCTGGCCCATGCTGCTGCGCGGCCGTAAGAACAGCACGCGCGAAAAACGCTTTTCCTCATCAGGTCTCCCCTCCTGTTGAGAATGAACTGTTGTCCGCTCTAACCCTGAGTTTTAGCGTGTTCCGGGCGCCCGCTCAATCGAGCTCTTGTTAAGCCACGCGCCCGCAGATCATCCACCGTTCGCTAACCCAGCCCGCAGGCGCCTTCTCCTGTCGCACTGCCAACAAACCGCGACAACCGCGCCCAGGTCGAGCTTGTGACTTACGGTTGAGCTTTTTACTTTACGCTTTACGCGCGCGCGAATATCACGCGAGCTCCTCTGACGTCAACCGCTGGCATCGCAGACTTTCGACCGCCTGCGAGTGCTCACGAACACGTTGCCGCGCCTCATTCTCTGTAGCCTGACGACGCTGCGCAGGCTCGCGGTCACCGTCTTTAGCCTCACCCTGGCAGAGCCCATTCCGTCTAAATCGAACCGGCCGAATGGGCTACTGAGATCCGGCGCAAACCCAGACTGCTAACTGAGCTCAAACACCACAGACGACTCAACAGCCCATTCTCCCGCCTACATTGCTGCGGGCGCCTCGCCCCCACTCGTTCTCAGCTTCATCATGGGAACACTTTGGTTCGCCTTCGGAGGCCCAGACCTCTAGCGTTTCATCAAACCCTTCCGCAGAGACTCTGGACAAGTTTGTGCACCCCACGGGTTCGGGTTCCCG